>DATMYZ010000117.1:0-9000 GCA_035560675.1 Clostridia bacterium | reverse complement strand
TAATCAACATTACCATAATTAACGTAATAATTCTGTTAGTACGGTGCATTGACATGCAGATTCTTTGAGTGTTATTCTATGCATGTAAAACGTTTGCGCGAAAACGTTTGGTGCAAATATTAGGAAAGGATGGTCTTTTTTGTCTATCAAAACCATAGCTCAAATGACCGGCCTTTCTATTACGACGGTCTCCCATGCAATCAACGGCACCCGCGCCGTTTCACAGCAAAGCAAACATCTGGTTGAAGAAGCGGTTAAAAAGATCGGCTATAAGCCAAATCTGGCAGCACAGATGCTCAAAACCAACCGCTCCCACATCATTGCGCTTATTATCCCGAGCACCGAGCCAAATAATTCCACAAACTGCTTTTTCTTTGATGTGCTTAATGGCGCGCGCGAACAGTTGCATGCAAGCGGCTATGACCTCATGGTCGCCACCTATTCCGAACAGGAAGGCGAAAAACATTTGGCCAACCTGCAGGTGCTTGAAAAAAGACTGGTGGATGGTGTATTGCTTGTTCCGTTCGACCGTGATGTTGCCTCACTAGCTGAAATCCGCTCGCTGGGTATTCCGATTGTACTGGTAGACCGCCGGGTAGAAAATTGCAGCCTGCCAAGCGTTTATTCTGATAACCTTGAAGGTGCCAGACAGACTGTTCATCTTCTGGCGCAAAGCGGCAGAAAACGCATTGCGTTTTTGTGCGGCAACTGCGCATTTTCTACATCCTACGACCGCCATCTTGGCTATCTTCAGGGCATAAAAGAGGCCGGCCTGCCGATAATCGACGAACTGATTTTTATTGACCTGCCTTATCAGTTGCAAACTGGTAGAGATATTGCCCAAACGCTTCTTAACAATGGAATAGACGCTGTTTTTTCGGCGAATAATGTCTTGTTAATGGGAATTTTGCAATATTTTTCGGAACACGGCATTTCAGTTCCAAGCGATGTTTCGGTGGTGGGATTTGACGATTACGACTGGATGAACATTACCCCCTCGCCCGTCACTGCCACCTTCCAGAACCCCTACCGCATGGGCTGCGAGGCAGCCAGACTGATGCTTGAAACCCTTGAGGGTAAGGATACCCACAATCAGCGGATTGCACTGCCCTGCGAGCTGGTTCTGCGCGAATCACACAAGTCTCAGTCCCTATAATATGGTCACAATCTGCCCTATCCGGGGTGGATTGATAATAAAGACAAACTTAGGAGGAACGATTAATGAAAAAGGTGTTTGCTGTAACTATGGCAGTCATGATGTTGATGCTGACCGCATGCGGCGGCGCTTCATCTTCTGCACCCACCAGTTCCGCCCCTGCGAGCTCTGCTGCTCCCGAGGCGAAACCCGTCAACCTGATTTTCTCAATCGCAGCCGTCCCGACCGATGCACATGGTCAGGCACAGAAGGTATTTAAAGAAACCGTCGAGAAGGTTTCCAACGGCAATATCACCGTTGAATGCTACGATTCCGGCACTCTGTTCAATCAGGATTCCGAAACCGCCGCGCTCATCGCCGGTGACTGCGACATTATCTACTCCAGTGCTTCCTGGCTCACCACAAACAGCCCTTGGCTGTCTATGTTCACCGCCGGCTACATTTTCAAAAGCTATGATCACATGACTAAGGTGCTCAATGGCGACATCGGCAAAGAAGTGTTTGCCAAGGTTGCTGAAGAGCAAGGCATTTTGCCGCTGGGCGCTTTCTACCTGGGTACCCGCCAGATCTCTTTGGGCCAGGATAAGCAGATCAAGACCCCGGCCGATCTCAATGGCATCAACCTGAGAATGCCCAACTCCGACGCATGGGTATTCCTTGGCACTGCCATGGGCGCCAACCCCACTCCCATTCCTTTCAATGACCTGTACCTCGCGCTTTCTACCAATACGGTTGACGGCCAGGACAACCCTCTGCCCACCGTTAAGAACGCCAAGTTCTATGAAGTTCAGAAGTCTATTTCGCTGACCAACCATCTGGTTGACTCGGTATGGCCCACTATTAACAAAGCGAAGTGGGATTCCCTCACCCCCGAGCAGCAGGGTTGGGTCATGGAAGGTGTCGAAGCCGCCCGTAAGTCCTGCGACGACACGAACCTGAAGACCGAGAGCGAAGTTGTAAGCTTCCTCAAGGATCAGGGCCTTAAGGTCTATGAGGCCGACGTTAACGCGTTTGCCGACCATGTTCTAGCCAAGTACCTTGAGAGCGACATCTCCAAGAGCTGGGATAAGGATCTCTTTGAGAAGGTAAAGGCTCTGGGTTAATTTTCCCTGCCGATCTTGTACCGTTGACGTATGATACGGGGCATATCACACTGATATGCCCCGTATTCTCAAAGACATCATGATCTGGCGCATCCAAGGAAGAGGAAGGATGAATATCTTGAAGCGAACATTAAAAAAAGCTGTACTTTGGCTGAGGGACTGTGTGGAAATCTACATTCCGGTGCTGGCTTTTTTGGGGCTGTTCTGCGTATTTGTTATGCAAATTTTCTTTCGCTATATTTTGCGAAGCCCCAAGCCCTGGTCGATGGAGGTTACCTCGATGTGCTATGTGTGGGTCGTGCTACTCGGTGCCTGCTATGCTCAACGCAAAAAATCGCACGTTACCTTCACGCTGATATACGATATGCTGTCTGTTAAGTTAAAATCCTTCACAGCATTTCTGGGCAATATGATTATATTTATCGCACTGGCCGTTTCGGTCAGCCCCACCTGGGACTATATCCAATTCATGAAGGTGCAGAAATCCAGTGTGCTAAAAGTAGGACTCAATTATATTTTTGCACCCTACATGGTTTTTTTAGGAATGATGCTGCTATATACCGCCATCGACCTTTATGAAGATTTTATGGTCTTCTCAGGACTTGGCGGAAAGCAGGCAGAGGAACGCTTGCTGCGTGAAAACAAGCCAATTTATGAAGAAGTCATTGAACAAGCAAATAAGGAGGGGCTGGAATGAACTTAGCTCTTTTTGTGTTTCTGCTCATCTTTGTTCTCATGTTTCTTTTAAGGATGCCGATTCCGCTGGGCATGATCTCCGCCTGCACCTTTTACTTTTTAATCAGCGGCACAAATGTTAAAATGGTGGCGCAACAAACACTGGGCATGCTGAATTCAAACTATACCATTATTGCGGTGCCACTGTTTATTTTTGCCGCCAATGTCATGAACTCCGGCAAGGTTACCGAAATGATTTTCGGCTTTTCCCAAGGCATCGTCGGACGTTTCCGCGGCGGTCTTGGCCATGTTAATGTGCTGGCGTCGTTGATTTTTTCAGGCATGACGGGTTCGGCCATTGCCGACGCCGCAGGCCTCGGCAAGATGGAGATTGCTGCTATGCGCGCAGAAGGTTATGACGACGGTTTCTCCTGTGCTATTACGGCGGCTTCGGCCACTATTGGTCCCATCTTCCCACCCTCCATCCCTATGGTCATCTATGCGATGCTGTCTGGTGCCTCGGTTGGCGCACTGTTCATGGGCGGTATGGTGCCAGGTGTGCTGCTCGCCGTTGCACTGATGATCTATATCGTCATCATTGCCAGAAAGCGCAATTATCCGCGTGGCACCGCCTTAGTGCTTCGTGACTATCTGATCTACTGCGTCAAGGCAATACCCGCCATACTGACACCCGCCATTCTTTTGATCGGCATTTATACCGGTATTATGACCCCTACTGAAGCCGGTGCTGTGGCTGGTTTTTACGCCATGCTCATTGCTATTTTCGCTTACCGCGTTTTAACTTGGGACGCTTTTAAGCAAGTGCTTATCGACACTGTACAGTCCACCGGTACAACATCGTTGATGGTCGGTTCGGCCACAGCCATTTCTTACATCGTTGCGCGTGAGCAAATAGCCGTCAAACTAGGGGATTTTATCCTCTCGATGACCAGCAATCCCTATGTGTTCCTGTTTATTGTCAATATCGCGTTGCTGGTATTAGGTATGTTCATCGACACTTCAGTCATTCAGGTTGTGTTTATCCCAATTATGCTGCCACTTGTCAATCAACTTGGAATTGATTTGGTCCACTTTGGCGTGGTGGTTGTATTTAACATGATGATCGGTCTTTCTACACCGCCGTTCGGCATGCTGCTGTTTATCACCAGTGGCATCTCTGGTACACCACTCAAGGATGTTGTAAGAGAAATATTGCCAATGATAGGTGCTATGTTAATTGTTTTGATAATTATTACCTACATCCCCAACACCATTCTATTCTTGCCGAAAATGTTCCTCGGCTACACTGGTTGAATTGCTTAACCTGTCGCAACGACATGCGAATATAATTATATTTTGAGGTGATTTTCTATGGCATTTCAAATTCATGGCGGCGTTTGGCCGACAATGATTACTCCCTTTACTGAAGAAGGCAAGATTGATTTCGCCACCGCTCAAAAGATGGTGGACTGGTACGCACAAAAAGGCTGCAACGGCATTTTTGCAGTCTGCCAGTCGAGCGAAATGTTGTTTTTAACCCCGCAGGAAAAGGTTGATCTCGGGAAAGCTGTATTTGAAGCAGCTGACGGCCGTATGCAGGTCATAGCTTCTGGCCATACCGCAACCGACTTGCCCACCCAGCTCAAAGAAATTGAAACAATGATGAAAACCGGCGTCGAGGCCTATGTGCTGGTTTCCAACGCGCTAGACCCCAAGAACGAGGGCGACGGCGTCTTTATGAAAAACTTTGAAGCGACGGTGCAGGCCTTCCCTGAGGTTGATTTCGGCATCTACGAGTGCCCCATGCCCTACAAACGTCTGGTCTCCACCAAGTGCTTAGCTGAACTGGCGCATTCCGGCAAACTGGTGTTTTTAAAGGACACCTGCTGCGACTATGAATTGATCCGCGAGCGTATTAAAGCAGTAGACGGCACCCCCTTAAAGCTTTTTAACGCCAACGCAGCCTCCTTCTATGATAGTTTCATGCACGGTGCAGCGGGCTATAATGGCATTATGGCCAACTATCATCCGCAGCTTTATAAATTCGTGGTGGATAACGCTCACAATCCCGAAAAGGGAGAAGAAGCCAAGCTGATGGCCGATCTGCTCACTGAATTTGCCATGATTGAAATGCGCCTCTACCCCGTCAGCGCAAAATATCACATGAACCTTATCGGTATCCCAATGAGTCTGCTTTCCAGAAGTTCGGACCGCAGCCGCTTTGATAAAAATGCCCGCATGGAGGTTGACAGCCTTTTTGCACTGGAAGAATACCTTGGCAAAAAGCTTGGTCTGTAAGGAGCTGTTCGCATGAAAAAACCAAAAATTCTTGTGGTCGGCAGCCTTGTCATGGACATGATTGTGGCCACCGAGCGCTTTCCCAATGCGGGTGAAACAGTGTTCGGCAGCAGCTTTCGCACTGCACCCGGCGGCAAAGGTGCCAATCAGGCAGTGCAGGCCGCACGGCTTGGCGCTTCTGTCACCATGGTTGGTAAAACGGGTATCGATGCATTTGGCGACCAGCTGATTGAAACGCTAAAAAGCTCTAAAGCGGACACTCGTCATATTCTGCGTATTGATACCGCCCCCACCGCAATAGGTAACATCCTGCTAACCCAGCAGAACGGCGAGACACTTCATAATCGCATCATCGTTATTTCCGGAGCAAATATGACCATTACACCGGATGATATCCTGTTTTTAGAACGGGAAATAGCGCAGTATGACATGGTTTTGCTCCAGCTTGAAATACCGATGAGTATTGTCGAGCTGGTAGCGGAGCTGGCACATAAAAACAACGTAAAGGTCATGCTCAACTCCGCACCCTCTGCTCCGCTGACAGATGCGCTGCTATCCCATTTAACCTATATCTCTCCCAATGAATATGAGGCAGCCGATTTGACCGGCTTTACTATTCGGGATGAACACGGTGCGCTCAATCAGGATAATCTCAAAGCTGCCGTTGCCGTTCTGCACCAGAAGGGCGTTAAAAAAGTGATTATCACGCTTGGCGATAACGGCGCAGTGGTGTCTGATTCCGCCAAAAATACTTTTGTGTTTAAGCCCTGTGTCCCCGATGTTGCTGTAGCAGACCCAACGGCAGCGGGGGATTCTTTTGTTGGCGCGTTCTGCACAGGCGTCTGCGCAGGACTTACGGATGAGCAGGCGCTGCTGTTTGCCAACAATACGGCCGCCATTACCGTTTCTCGCATGGGGGCCATGCCTTCTTTGCCAACGCTCCATGAAGTGCTGGCCGCGATGGAAACGCGACATTTTAGTGATTTCCCGCTGGATTTGCTGGACGTATTGAAAGGGGCTGACTGATATGTCCGAAGTTGCAACTAAGGCGCTGGAAGTGTTCCAAAACAGCGCAAAATCAGAGTTTAATAATTTTTTAGATACCGTTACAGCCGAGTCGCTTAAAAGCGCTGTGGAGCTGATTCAGACCTGTGAACAGCAAGGTGGCAGAATGCATATCACTGGAATCGGCAAACCAGGGCATGTCGCGGCCTATATGGCCTCGCTGTTCTCCTCAACTGGCACTCCTACCTATTTTCTGCATGGTACCGAGGCAGTGCACGGCTCATGCGGGCAGCTGGTCGAGGGCGATATCGTCATATGCATTTCAAACAGCGGTCAGACCGCAGAGCTACAGGCCACAGTAAATGCTATTCACAATAACGGCTGTAAAGTGATTGGTGTCACCGGCAATCTTGATTCCTGGCTTGCGCAGCACAGCGAGGCCGTGCTGTTTGCAGGTATCGGCGCAGAGGGCGGCCCCTTAAACCGCGCCCCGCGCAACTCGATTCTGGCGGAAACTTACGTTTTGCAGGCGCTTTCGGTTATGTTGCAGGCAGACCGCGCCATAACGCCCGAACAGTATGTCCGCAGGCACCCGGGCGGCGCGCTCGGTAATCTGCGCGAAAACGAAAAATAAGGGGGTTGTAATGATGCGTAAACAAGGCTGTATTAACCCCGAAATTATGAAAACACTAGCCCTGTGTGGGCATGGCGATAAGATTCTGATTGCTGACGGCAATTATCCGCTAGATGCAAAATCCGGCGCAGCCAAGAAGGTTTATCTCGGTGTTTTGGCAGAAATTCCAACCGTGACACAGGTGCTTGACGCACTGCTTTGCGAGATCAATATTGAAAAAGCCGAAGTTATGTTGCCCGAAGATGGCAGTACACCGGAGATTTTTGAAGAGTTTTCAAACCGTCTTAGCGACGTGACGCTAGATGGTCTCGGACGCTACGAGTTTTACCGTGCCTGCAGCGAGGACTGCGTGCGCTTGGCTATTTCCACCGGTGAGAAGCGGATCTATGCCAACCTTCTAATGACTGTGGGGGTTTCATAATGGTTCTTGATTATTTGAAAAATGCCAAAAAATACGAAGGGCTTAGCGCCGGTATAGCCAAAGGCCTGGCAATATTGCAAGACAAAGACTTGACCGCAATGACACCTGGAGATTACCCTGTTTTTGGTGATGACATCATTCTTAAAATTCAAAGCTACAATACTAAATCTCCTGAGCAGGCACGCCTAGAGGCGCACCGCCGGTACATCGATATTCAATATATCGTCTCTGGCGAAGAGAAGATTGCCGTTTGTGCCTTAGATCAGGCTGGTGAGGAGCTGGAAGCACGCCCTGACAACGATATCTGGTTCTATGCGGGCAGTGCCGATGCAATGACGCTCAAGTCGGGACAGTTTATGATACTCTTCCCCGAAGACGCCCATGCTCCCTGCATTGCAGTGGCGGAAGCGGCACCAGTGAAAAAAGCGTTAGTCAAGGTTGCATTAGATTACGAACATTAAAATCACTTATACCTTTTCCTCTTTCATTTCCTTTTTTATATTTGAAGCGCCGTGTTTAAAGCATGGCGCTTCAAATTATTTTCATAAGAAACAGTTCGGGTTTTGAAGCGTTTTTAAGAAATCTCCTGAATCACACGCGACTAACAGACGCTACTTTCAGACAAAAACCTCACCGGGTATCTACCCGATGAGGTTTTTAAATAGTATTCAATTTTGGGGCAATAAAATTGACGGTTCAAGCTTTCAAATAGCATCGACAATCTGCAATCACCGATTGACCATCAGCTTTTTAAACGCGGCCTGAAGCTGCTCGATGGTCATGACATACATATCGAACTCATCCGAAATCATGTCGAAAGAAGCCCGATACCACGAACCCTTTCGGTAGCGCATCTCATCGGGGGTAAGCCAAACAATGTGCTTAAACTTTCGTTTAATATCACAAAGCCAGTCCATCCCGCTTTTGCCGTAATAGCGGTCGGTCAACTCATAGGGCGACATCTCAGCGTCACCAAAAATGATGGTCTTATAGTTACCTGTGAGCTCGGCCAACACGCGCTCAGTCTCAATTTTATCCTTGTAATGCATCTCTGGTGAGGTGTAAAGATATTTGCCGACACAGTTGTGAAAATAAAAGATTCGCAGATCTTTAAAATGGTTGGAATGGTGCACTGCAGAAAAAAGCTCGGCACAAAGCTTGCGGTATTCATCCATCGAACCACCCGAATCCATCAACAGCAACAGACGCACCGAATTTTTGCGTGGACGCTTATAAGCAATCTTCAACTTACCCGCGTTGTCGCAGGTTCCCTGTATCGTTTCGTCCAAATCCAACTCGTCGCGCGGCGCATCGTCAAGGTTAGAAAACTGCCGCAACTTGCGCAGCGCCAGTTGCAGCTGCCGCGGAGTGATGACGGTATCCTGCCTAAAATCGGCAAATTCGCGCTCACCCATCACCTCAAAGGCACGACGGTGCACCGACTGCCCTCCGACACGGATGCCCGTCGGGCTGTTGCCGTTGTTGCCGAACGTCGACATGCCGCCGGTGCCGATCCAATAGCTGCCGCCATTATGCTCTTCCTTTTGCTCAAGCAGTCGCTCGGCGAACATCCGACGGATTTCGTCAAGCTCCTTGCGCAGATTGTCGCGAGCCGTATCGGGATTAAAATTATTCGGTGTCACGGCAGGGCGGTTGAGCCAGTTTAAAAGCTCAATCGGCAGTGGCTCTTTGCTTTGTTCAATGATAT
>DATMYZ010000116.1:0-2427 GCA_035560675.1 Clostridia bacterium | reverse complement strand
ATAAAGGAGAGAGCATATGCCTCCGGTAAAAATTAAAAGCACATTAGAGCGCAGTCTGTTTTGGTCCTTTATGGGGGTTTCAATGCTGGTGGTTTTACTCTCGCTTGGCGCGACGCTTTCTTTTGATATGACACGCCAGAGAAAAGACATGGACGCAGCTATCAGCGGAACCGCAGCTTATATCGCGTCGCTACCCGAGGTGGTAACCATGCTGGAAGAGGGTTATCCGGCACCACAGGTAAAGGAATCTTTGGATTCTCTCTGTTCGAATATACCCAATATCAGCGTGGCGGTAGTCTGCGATAAAAATGGCCTGCGCTTTTTCCATACCGACCGTCAGAAAACCGGCGAGTCGTACGTCGACGGTGAAGAAAGGGCAATATTGCAGGGAGCATCACCTTATATCACCATAGGCTACGGCACCTTGGGCATGCAGCGGCGGGCCTTTAACGCTATCTATACCGACAAAAATGAAATTATTGGTTTTGTAATGGTTTCAGTTTTTACCGGGGTCATTTCAGCACATCTTCGAGACATCATATTATTGCATCTTATGATATTCTGCGTCATGATGGCGGTAAGCTTCTTTTTAAGCCATGCAATTCTGACTTATCTGCGCAAAACACTCATGGGGTTACAACCAGAAGAGCTTTTAAACCGCTATTTGCAGCAGGATGAGGTTCTGAGCGCTATAGCGGAGGGGCTGGTCGCCTCTGATACCGCAGGGAATATCCTGTTTGTTAATGCTGCCGCCCGTAAAATTATCGGCATCGACCATGAGATGGAAGGCAGACCCCTTGCCGATCTATTGCCTGATACTCGCCAAGAGGCAGTTTTGCACAGCGGCCATCAAGAAGATCACCGTTCATGGATTGTGAGTGGGCATTCGGTACTGGCAAACGAAATTCCCATCCGCAGCAGCATTGCCGCCCCAGTTCAGGGCGTGTTGACCATCCTTTATGACAGAACCGAAATGCTGCATATATCTGACCAGCTGTTCGGAGCGCGAAGCATGATTGACGCCCTGCGTTCTTATAACCATGAGTTTTCAAACAAGCTACATGTCATATTGGGTTACCTTGAGAGCGGAGAAACGCAAAAGGCCATGCACTTTATTTTAAACAGCAACCTCATTTCGGGCCAGCTAATCTGCCAAACCGCCGACCAGATCAGAGTCTCAGAGCTATGCGCTTTGATTATCGGCAAGATGATACACGCTGCGGAGCGCGGAATTTCTCTTGCGCTGGCGAGCGACAGCTGCTGTATTGAACAGGATCTATTGCTGCCTGTCGGGGATATGATGACGATTATCGGCAACCTTTTAGAAAATGCAATTGAAGAACTTAGCAGCTGCACTAATGACATACGAGAAGTCAAATGCGGCATTTATTGCCGTCCTGACTGCAATATGATCGTCTGTGAAGATACGGGCCGCGGAATATCCGCTGAGGTATTTGAAAGAATGTTCGAGAACAGATTTTCTACAAAAGGAGAGTATCGTGGAACTGGACTTTTTACTGTAAAGAGAATCGTTTCGCAATACGGCGGAAAAATTGAGGCAGAAACTGAGTTAGGCGAAGGAACAGCCTTTACAGTGAGATTTGTGAGAGAGGATATGCGGGAATGTATCAGGTCATAATAATTGAAGACGATCCTATGGTCGCAGCTATAAACCGTAAATATGTTGAGGATACCCCTGAGTTTGTGGTTAAAAACGTTTTTCAAAACGGTGCACAGGCACTCGAGTATTTAAAAGACAATGATGTTTCTTTAATTATTCTGGATTATTACACCCCGATGATGAGCGGTATGGCGTTTGTGGACATGCTGCACGGAATGGGAAAAGCACCAGCCATCATCATGGTCACCTCGGCAAGCGACGTACAAATTGTCAAAAGCATGTTCTCTAGGGGTGTTATCGATTATCTGGTCAAGCCTTTTGAATATGACAGATTTAAGAGCGCGCTTGAACGGTTCAAGCAATCTATGTCCCGATGGAAAGGTACTTGCACTTCACTAAAGCAGGAAGAAATAGACAGCATGATCACCCCTGAAAGCGCAAGCGAAACCAAACAGATTATTCAGACCCTATCAAAAGGCTTGAACGAAACTACGATGATTATGATTCGACAGTTTTTAAGTGACAACAGCACAGAGTTTTTCACAAGCGAAGAAATTGCGAGTCACGTCAATCTTTCGCGTATCACGGTCAGACGTTACATGAACTACATGTTGGAGACGAATCAGGTTATTAGCACCATTGACTACCAGACCGGTGGACGCCCTTCAATTAAATATCATTTTGTGTAATCAGTACAAATTGATATCCGATATATTGTTCAAAAAAGCTTGACCAGTCAAAAACTTTAATTACGAAAACGCTACATTAGCTACTAAAATTGAACTGGCGTTGTTCTGCCTATATAC
>DATMYZ010000115.1:0-3217 GCA_035560675.1 Clostridia bacterium | reverse complement strand
TGGTATAATTAGTAAAATTCATTTTCACGATGGAAGGATGGTGTGCCATGACCCCCGCAAAATATCAGATGCGCTTGAATTGGGACGATTCCTGGCACATGGATCGTCCCCATTTCCATGAGGATATTGAAATTTTGCTATGCCTTTCGGATGGTGGCGATTTCTTTATCGAAAACGAGCTTTACCCTCTGCGCTGGGGCGCGCTTTTTCTCATTGGCGAAGCAACATTGCATAAGAGCACCGCAAGCGATTCTTATAAGCGCTATGTGCTGCACGTGTCCTCCAGCACGCTACAAGAGCTTTCAATGCCTCAAAGCGACTTTCTGGCATGCATCCAAGAATCGGGCCACTGCGTTCTGCTTGAAAAAGAAAAAACTGCCGAGTTGATAAAGTTATTCGAACAGCTTGAAAAGCCCCGCAACGATAACTTTGGCAACGATATGCAATATATGATTGTGCTTTTAAGCCTTCTGCTCAAGGTTTTTTCTTCTTTTGAAACGACCGACCGCAGTAAGGTGGTGCTAAACCCCGACTTTGCCCGTATATCCCCCATTCTGGACTTTATTCAAGGCCATCTGGCCGAGCCCCTTACACTTGATACTATTGCGGCCAGTTGCTTTATAAATAAATATCACCTTTGTCATTCCTTCAAGGCTGTCACAGGCTTTTCTGTCATGGAATATATCATCCACTGCCGGGTGCTAAAGGCGCGAGAGCTGCTTAGAAAAGGCATGCGCGTGCAAGAGGCGGGGGAAACGGTGGGCTTTCGCAACAATGAACATTTTATCCGCACCTTCGGCGCACTCACGGGAACTTCGCCAAAGCGTTACGCCAAAGAATATCTCGCGGGGGACAAATGCTGATGCTTTCTAAAACGCCGCCATGCGCCGCGGCTGTCTGTTTTATATTTCAGACAGTACGTTTGGGTTGCATGGCGGCACTTTTTGGTGTACCATTGTTAAAGATACCCAAAGCGCCGAATATGCATGGTTTTAGGTTGTGCCTAAAAAGCGTTTGACGCTTCACTGCCTTTAATTGCCGATACAAGCAGCAACGTATCGGCTTTGGCGTACATTAAGTTCAACTTGTAGACGGGGGCTTTATTATGAATTTGCATGCCTATCCTTATTGCTCGCAGCGCCGGGTTACTTTTGGCGCAAAGGGCATGGTCGCCACCTCCCAGCAACTGTGTGCACAGGCTGGGCTGGATATTCTAAAGCAGGGTGGCAACGCTATAGACGCCGCTATTGCCACCGCCGCCAGTCTAACGGTTGTCGAGCCCTGTTCCAACGGTATCGGCGGCGACGCCTTTGCACAGGTCTGGACAAAAGATGGGCTGTTCGGTTTAAATGCCACCGGCTTTTGCCCACAGCTTCTGACAGCTCAAATGGTACGCGACGCAGGGCATAAAACCATGCCAAAAACGGGCTTCTTTCCGCAGACCGTTCCAGGCATACCCGCCGCATGGCAGGCGCTATCTAAGCGGTTCGGCCGACTGTCGCTCGCAGAGGTACTTGCCCCGGCTATCCGCTACGCCGCCGACGGTTTTCCGATAGGCCCTACCGTGGCAGAGCGATGGCGCGAAGCCGCCGAAAAAACCTATGCACCTTACAGAACCCACCCCGAACATACCGAGTGGTTCCGCGTGTTCACCGACAACGGTGCCGCCCCGCAGTCTGGTGCGTGCTGGCGACTACCGGATCACGCCAAAACCTTGTCTGAAATTGCCAAAACCGGTGCGCAGTCCTTTTACAGCGGTGCGTTGGCAGATGAAATTGACCGCTATATGCGCGCGGCAGGCGGTTTTTTGCGCAAAAGCGACCTTGCCACCTTTTCGCCTGAGTGGGTAACGCCGCTCACCACCGCCTACCGGGGCTATGACATCTGGGAGTTGCCGCCTAACGGTCAGGGAATGATTGCGCTTATGGCGCTAAATATCCTCAACGGCATGACACTGCCGTCGCTGGATGACCCGAGAAGCTGGCACATGCAAATTGAAGCACTTAAATTAGCGGCTGTGGACGCTTATCACTTTATCGCCGACCCGCGCACCGGCATGGAAGTTACGACCCAGCAACTACTCAGCGCAGCTTATGCCGAGCAGCGCCGCGCACTCATCACCCACGAAGCGTTGCTGCCTACAGTAAGCAATCCGACCGACGGCGGCACGGTCTATCTGTGCACCGCAGATGCCGATGGCAATATGGTGTCCTATATCCAGTCGAATTATAACGGTTTTGGTTCGGGCATTGTTGTTCCTGGAACAGGCATTGCCCTGCACAACCGTGGCAGCGGCTTTTATCTTGAGGAAAACAGCCCCAACTGCCTTGCGCCCGGCAAGCGGCCCTATCATACTATTATCCCTGGTTTTATTTCTAAAAATGGTCAACCGGTCGCCCCGTTCGGCGTGATGGGAGCCTTTATGCAACCTCAGGGGCATTTGCAGGTTGTGCTAAAAATGCTGGAATACGACCAGAATCCACAATCAGCACTAGACGCCCCACGTTGGTACTGGACGGGTGCGCGCAGCATCAGCTTAGAGCATGGCGTTCCGTTATATATCGCCCGAGAGCTTGAACGTATGGGGCATCAGGTCAACTATTCAGTTGACCGTGCACCCTTTGGTCGGGGCCAGATCATCTGGCGACAGCAAAACGGTGTATATGCGGGCGGCACCGACCCGCGCTGCGACGGCGCCGTCGTCGCCCAATAGAAAGGATTTGATTTTTTGGTAATGCAGTTCATCGTTATTATTTGCATAGTTGTCGCATTACTTAGTGGCCTGTTCATCTTCGCCCTGATATCCAAAAACAAGGATCCGATGATGCAGAGAGGCTGTCACGGCGACTGCTCGCATTGCGCCTCTCACTGCGACGAAGAAGATAAAAACCACCGTGAATAGTTCAACAATTGTTATAGATTAATGCCCGCCCGATGGATGACTGGACGGTATATTGCCTGGCGGGCGACGCTTTGCTAAAGATGGCAACAAATTAAAAATCATGGCGGATACGACTAAAGCGCATCCGCCATCTTCATTGATTTTAAGTCGAAATGGTCTTTAATCAAAAGCTTGCAGTGGATAAGACAGCGCGCAATTGCTTTGCGCATTTCGTCGAAGACCATTACTGTATTGGCAAACTAAGATTTATCCGATACAAAGAGCAACCATTTTAAGTTTAAAATGTCTAAAAATCGGGTGGGAAACAGAAATTCC
>DATMYZ010000114.1:0-4839 GCA_035560675.1 Clostridia bacterium | reverse complement strand
ATATTATAATAAGCTGCTGAGAAAAGCTATAAATGCGAGAATAATTGTCGTTCTTATCGCAGTGGCCTGCCTCGTTTCGGCGGGTGTGATGTTTACACAAATTAAAATGGAAATGATGCCTTCAATGGATCGCGGTGATGTCAGTCTTTCAGTAGAGACAAAATCAGGCCTCAGCCTTGAGGCGACAAATAACATCATGACTGAGATTGAGGATATCATCAAGCAGGAGGACGATGTTGAATCGTATTCACTGAGCGTCGGCAGCGGCGGCGGCGGTATGATGGGCGGCGGGTCCTCCTCCGGCAGCGGTTCAATATCCATTTCACTTAAAGATGACCGCAGCACCTCCACGGATGATTTTGTTAACCAAATTCGTGAAAAAACCGCACATATTCAAAATTGCAGTATCACCACTACGGCTGAAAGTGCGATGTCGTTCGGAACCAGCACCGAAGTCGAAATTGACCTTGTAGGTTCCGATTACGGTGCGCTTAAAACCGCATCCGCGGCGGTCAAGGAACGTCTGGCTGATATGGAAGGAATCACCACAACCAGCAACAGTGTCTCGGACGGTGATCCGCGCGCAAAAATTGTGGTAGACCCCATTCTTTCAAGTGCGGTCGGCATGACGCCCTATTCGGTGCTCACTGCCGCTTCTAACAAAATAGCCGGTATGACCGCTATGGAATATCAAAAGGGTGACACCACCTATGATGTCATCGTTGAATTTCCTACCGGGCGCTATAAAAACATCAGCGACCTCTATGGCCTGATGATCGATACTCCCTCGGGCGGGCAGATTGCCCTCACCGATATTGCACAGGTCGTCTATGAAGAGGGGCCAACCTCCATTTCACGCGAGGACGGCGACTATATCGTAACTGTATCCGGCACGCCTGAAAGCGGTGCGGATATCACCGCCATGACCACGCAGGCCGTTGCCATGATGCAGGATCTGGATCTGCCAGATGGCGTAACGCTACGGGCCGGTGGCAACATGGATATGATGGCAGATGAGTTCACCTCCATCGGCTACGCAATGCTAACCGCAATATTTCTAGTCTTTGCAGTCATGGCCATTCAGTTTGAGTCTCTGGTGTTCTCACTTGTTGTTATGATATCCATTCCCTTCTCGCTGACTGGCGCGTTCTTCGGTCTTTCCGTCACCGGTAGCTCAATCAACATGGCCTCGCTGATTGGCCTTGTTATGCTGGTTGGCGTCGTGGTCAACAATGCAATTGTTCTCATCGACTTTACCAATATCATGCGCACGCAGGGCATGGAGGTGCGGGAGGCCATCGTATTCTCAGGCCGTACCCGTATGCGCCCGATACTGATGTCTACCCTGACCACTGTTGTGGGTCTCTTGCCCATGGCACTGGGCATTGGTGGCAAAGTTGAGATGATGCAGGGCATGTCTGTGGTAGTTATCGGCGGTCTGACCCTTTCAACAGTGCTCACCCTTGTGCTGATCCCCACCTTCTATCTGATGTTTGATAAGGAAGACCGCGCACGTAGAAAGCAGGAGAAAAAGCAAAAGCGCGAAGCAGAAAAACAGCAATAACGACATTCTCAAGATACAGCGCCGTTCTTGCGGCTACTGTACGTTCTCCTAAATTAACAGCCGCCGTCCGGTTCATCGTTACGATGAACCGGACGGCGGCATTTTATATGTCTGAGTCATGCAGTTGCTGGTTAAAATGACAATAAACGTTTTAACCTTCCTGTGTAATACCGTCGAGCAGGATATGTCCATCCGGCAGCAAAGCGCCGCCGCAACCATCAACACGTGCGGTCGCACAGGGGTAATAGTCACCGTCCATCATCATGACGCAATTAAGCATGCAGCTTAATGCCTGTGCAGGAGAAACGCGGACGGGCGTATGCCCCTTAGCTTCAAGAAGCGCTATCGTATCTTCAGTAATACCACTTTCCAGCTCAAGACCCTGCGCTCTCGTCAGGCAGTTGATGTAAGGCATTCTAACAAGCTGTTCGGGCATCATGTCAAAATCAATAGCGTTGACAATACCCTGTAGTGTTCCTGTTATAATGCGAGGCCCACCAGCAGCACCAATGGCGAGAAAGGGCTTGCCATCTTTAAAAACGATGCTAGGCGACATACTCGAAAGCGGCGTTTTGCCACCTTCTATACTGTTGGCGCTACCATAAGCCAGCCCCTGGCTAGTTAATGCGCCCACCTGAGCGCTAAAATCGCTCATCGCGTTATTTAAAACGAAGCCACAGCCCGGCACAACAATACCGCAGCCATACCAGTCGCGAACCGTTTGGGTCTGTGAAACCGCGTTTCCAAAGCTATCCATAATAGCAAAATGTGACGTATTACCGGGGTAGCTTTTAGCTTCGATCCCCTCCGCCGGTGCAAACTCACCTGCATGGTCTGGGTCTATCAGCGACAGCCGCGCCTTGGCATACTGTTTGGAAGTAATCCGTGCCACATCTACCTGCACATAATCAGGGTCTCCCATTGCGACCGAGCGGTCAGCAAAGCCCAGCTTCATCGCCTCGGCAACCGCGTGAATACTCGCCGCCGAATTATGGCCCATCGCTTTCAGATCATAGTGCTCAAGAATATTAAGCATCTCCACCAGCGCGCAGCCACCGCTGGGCGGTGCAAACGTCGCAACGCCGTACCCCCTGTAATCGACATGAACGGCGGGCCGGAATTTGGGCTGGTACTGCGCCAGATCCTCCAGCGTAAATACACCACCGCGTTTGTTAATTGCCTCAACGACGCGCTGCGCAATCGGCCCGGTATAAAAGCTGTCTATGCCCTGATTTGCAACCATCTCTAAAAAATCTGCCAGTTCAGGATTCGTCATCTTTTCTCCAAAGCCGTAAAATGTGCCATCCGACTTGAGGTATAAACGTCTGAACGCCTGTGACAGCTCTCGCTTATGCTGTACCGACTCATCCTGCATGGTTAAGGCACCTGTAAAGCTGACCCCAAACCCCACGCGGGCACATCGGATAGCCGGTGCGGAAACCTGCGCCAGCTGCATGGTTCCAAAGCGTTTAAGAATGGTATCCAACGCCCTGTAAAGCCCTGGCATTGCCACCGATTGACCGCCTACATCTTTCCATTCGTCCTGCACAGCGCCGTTTTGTACAAAAAGATTGGGCCCTGCGTTTTTGGGAGCAGTACCGCGGGCATCAAGTGCATATACCGCTTTGTCTCTGGCACTGTACATGAGGCTGAAGCATCCCCCGCCTATACCGGAATGATGCGGCTCTGCAACAGAAAGCGTCAGTGAAACTGCCACTGCTGCATCAAACGCGTTACCACCGGCATTAAGCACCTCCAGCCCCGCCCTTGTTGCATAGACATTATTGCAGCTAACCGCGCCTTTAGTGCCATGCACCGAGGGCTTAGCCCATGTTGCAGGCCACATGTATTGTTTCTTCTGTACCATAAAACAAGCCTCACTTTCTAAAATAGCGAACTGGAAGATTATGCACTGATCGCCTTTTTGCTGGTAACCAATGATACAATAATGCCAACAGAATAGCTGACCAGCACCACGGGATAAACCGCCTCTAGCATATCAGTCAGCCCAAGCAACATCCAGATGATGCCGGTGGCCATACCAGACAACATGCTCCAGAAAGAGCCCTGAGCTGTACAGCGCTTCCAAAGGAGCCCTGCCAGAATAGAAAAGCTAACAGGCGCCGCCGCAACATGCTGCATAGTTAGGAATAGATTGGTAATCGACCCGGACGGAATTAGCACAGACGGAATCAGCGTGCAATAGGCAAATATAAATGTCACCCGTTTGGAAATTTTTAAAACCTTTGCATCATCCGCAGCAGGATTGATGTCGGTCTTATAAACGTTGGTAATGATGGTGCCGGTAGCCAGCATCATCGTTGCCATGGTAGCCGCAATAATCATCGTGGCAAAAGCGAATATAATACCGGCAAAGACCGGGCTGCTAAACTCTCGGATGCTCCAGGCAAAAGCTGTCGCACCGTCACCCAAATCGGCACCGGACGCTTTGGCAAATATGCCGCAAGTTGCCGTAAAAAGGCATATAGGTGCTGCGAGCACATAGCCCAGCAACGCACCATTCCGGGCCGTTTTGGGGTCTTTGGCCGCCAGCAGTGGTTGAAGCACCGATTGCATAACCGCGGTAGAAAGACACCCGCCTATAATCCAAGCTACAATTCTCTGGGTCGGCATATTTCCAATGCTGGAATAATCTTCGGGCAGATTGGCAAGCATCTGGCCGTATCCGCCAAATCGCGGCAGCGTGGTGGCAACAAAGGCAATCAGCAAAGCGTAAATGCCGACACACACGACTCTACCGACGGCTGAGGCACCTCTCATGCCGGAAAAGCTGGTATAAAGCACCGCTATGCTCAAGCCAATAAGCATAGCCAACTTAATATTAAGGCCAGGTATAGCGATTTGAATAATGCTTGCAACAGTTTTTAACTGCATGGGGATATATAGAAAACCGTATATAATCCATGCATAGGAATAAAGGCGGCTGGGGGACATGCCAAAACGGTGTTGGAGATAGTTTGGCACCGAGTCTCCGGGCATTTTTTCACGGATAATTTTAGCCATGAACGCAATAGCAACAAAATAGAACGACCCAGCGATAGAATACCACGCGCCAGAAATGCCCAAATTATAGCCGTTTTGGGCTGCGCCAACCACTGCCATGCCGCCAATTTGCCACGCTGCAAAAACACAACCCAGCGTCAAGGCATTCATTGAGCGGTCTCCACCCGACCACTGATTTGCGCTTTTAATTTTTGTGCCTGCATAAATGCCAATACCGACGATCAGCGTAAAGGTAATGATCCATGTTACGA
>DATMYZ010000113.1:0-10583 GCA_035560675.1 Clostridia bacterium | reverse complement strand
TTTAAGGACACACAGCCGCCTATATGCACTAAGAAGCTGATGTACGTAACCCACGACATGAAAGTTACTTTTGAAAAAGAAAAAGGTACGTGCTTTGAAGTAAAGGCCACTAAGTAACAGTAAGAGGTGTGCAGGAATGATTAAAATTAATGTTCTTGGGACTAAATATGAAGTCATTACGAAGAAATATGACGAAGCTAAAGCATTTAAACGCCACAGTGTCTGCGGATTTTGCGATGGATACATGAAACGGATTGTTATTTGCGATCCTGTGACATTCCCGGGGTGGGAACACGAGGATAAAACAACCATTGGTATAGCATGGGGAGAAACGGTTCGCCATGAAATTGTCCATGCGTTTTTAAACGAAAGTGGACTTGCGAATGGGGCTGCGCAATACGACGGAGGTTGGGCAAAAAATGAAGAAATGATCGATTGGTTCACCCTGCAAGGCCCGAAAATCTACGCCGCATGGCAAGAGGCCGGGGTCGCTGAATAAAAGTAAATTTGGAGGATTTGACGACATGTTTTTTTCAAGACGATACACGTTGTCCTGTAGGCATTGTAAAACAGAGTTCATAACCCGGTATGCTAAAACGAGACTTGCTTTCTATAATGCTCACGGCGGAAAGTGCCCATGTTGCGGAAATTATCTATCTTATGTCCCCGCTCCCCTTTGGGGCATTACGCCGCCGCCAGAATTGAAGACCTATCCGCAATATAAGCGCGTCGAGGACTTGGACAATCCATCTACGCTCCAATATGATCGATGGGGGCAACTACTTAATGAGGGGTTACATACTCTGGCCACAGTAAAACATAAAGAACCCATGATATTCATAGACGGGGTATGCCCCGTATGTGGCAACTTCTGTGGCAACGGTGGTATTGGTCCACTTCGCTGCGCATGTGGATGGGTCGAAACTACCCCCTCTGAAGAACTAAAGAAGGCAGTCGATGAATTGTTCACTGATAAATCCGAGGAAAGCGAGGACCAGTCATGAAAGCAATTACCATTTGGCAGCCGTGGGCATCACTCTGGGCCTGCCAAGCGAAATTATTTGAAACCCGCTCATGGGCTACTTCCTATCGAGGGCCCATAGCAATTCACGCGTCAGCACTCAATCCTTTTAGTGCAATCAAGCCAGTCCCCGACGATACAGTTGCAGAAATGCGTAAAGCCCTCAAGGAAATAGGAATCCTCACCCCAAGCACAGATTTCAGAGTGCTACCTCTTGGCTGCGTGGTCGCCACGGCGGATCTCGTCGGTTGCTGGAAAATCGACAGCATACAGGAACTCAGTAGCGCCCCGTGGGAAACCGGATACTGGGACGACCGAATGAACTGGCACGACGTGAGCGATCAGGAGATCATGTTCGGCGACTGGACGCCGGGGCGCTACGCCTGGGAGATCACCAACGTCAAGATGCTAGACATACCTGTACCCGCCAAGGGAAAACAGGGACTTTGGAATTGGGAGGCAGCATAGTAAGGAGGCCTCGAAAATGCTGATTATCACTATTTCAGTTGATGCGCCAGCTGGTCAAGCTATTGGCGTCAAAGAGGACTTGGCTGCCTACCTGGAGCAATTTGGCGATGCCCATGTTGTGTCCGTCGAGGAAAAGAAACAAGAGCAAATGCAGCTTAACGGATGGAGGTAGATTCTATGACACAAAGCACATGCCGCGGGTGCGGCGCACCTATCGTGTGGATAAAGACTGCGTCTGGAAAGAGCATGCCTTGCAATGCCGAGCCAGTCACCTACTGGGAAAAGCCTGGCGCATCTGGCAAGATTGTTACTCCCAACGGCGAAATCATCAGCTGCGAGTTTGAAGGAGATCCGCAGACTGTCTCCGGTATCGGCTACATATCTCATTTTAGCTCTTGCCCCGAAGCGGGGCGATTTCGTAAAAAGTGACATTATTGGGAGGGGTAATCTATGACGCTACAAGAGCTTAACGAGCACTACCATCTGCGCTCTCGGCTATATAACGAGAACCAGACGTTACGCTCTTTGCATGACACGGCCTACCCCAAAACACACCTAAGCGATATGCCTCATGCTCCCGGCATTAAAGATCGTGTCGGCGACTTGGCCGTCGAAATTGCTGATCTCTCAGAGCGAATCCGCCTTATGCAGGAGAAAGCAGATCGACAGGCAGAGGATATCATCGCATTCGTCAATACTATCGACGACGGGAACATGCGGACAATCCTTCGGCTTAGGTTTTTGCGGTGCCTGACATGGGGCGAAGTAGCGGCCGTTATAGGCGGCAGGAATACCGAGGAAGGGGTTAAGACGGCTTGCTATCGTTTCCTCGCTCCCTGAGAGTTGCAACGGCCTGTTGCGACGTGTTGCTTGCTGTTCCCCATTACGCCTGTTATTATTAAGCTTGTAAAATTCTACATAGCCAAGCGGCCCTGCTAAAGCGGGGTCGCTATTATTTTGGAAAGGAGGCTTTCGGCTTCGCGTTTCTCCTTTGCGCGAAGTCTCTACCGAGCTGTGTTCGTTCGCCAACGGCCAGCGTCGGCAAAAGAATAAAGGAGGAAATTTATATGCAAGGCATTATCTTACTTGCCGTACACGCTGTCTTTATGATGGTGGTTACGGCCGTCTTCACCAAGAGAGAAAAAAACGCGCTGCAATTCCATGTTGCCGGTCGAAATATTAGACCGATCCCGGCAGCGTTGAGTATTGCCGCAACATGGATATGGGCACCGTCCCTATTCACCGCGTCGGAAAAGGCGTATACAAGCGGCCTGCCTGGGCTGTTTTGGTTCACCGTTCCGAACATTCTCTGCTTAATTTTTTTTATTCCTTTTGCAAAAGCTATCAGGCGAAAGTTCCCAGACGGCATTACACTTTCAGGCGTTATGGAAAAGGCCTACCGTTCTCGTAAAGTTAAAGGCATTTATGTATTTCAGCTTGGCGCCTTAGCGGTCTGCTCGGTAGGAGTGCAACTCTTTGCTGGCGGTAAGCTCTTATCCATGGTGACGGGTATTCCCTTTTGGTTCATGACCATCATTATATCTATGGTCGCCTATTCTTATTCGCAATTTTCTGGCATCAAGGCATCAATCACTACCGATGTTGCGCAAATGCTCTTGATATTAGCTACCATGACGCTCGTAATCCCGTGGCTTATGAGCGAAACAGAGGGCGTTGCAACGATCGCTACAGGGCTTGGAGGAATCACCGGTGGTTACTCCTCGCTATTCGGAAAGGGCGGCGCAGAGGTCTTCCTAGGCTTCGGCTTACCGACTACCATTGGCCTACTCTCCGGGCCCTTCGGTGACCAGAGCTTTTGGCAGCGCGCTTTTTCAGTGAGAGAAAACGGAATTGGAAAAGCGTTTTTTGTTGGGGCTCTAATGTTTGGCCTAGTGCCAATTTCTATGGGGCTGCTTGGATACGTGGCAGCCGGATCCGGATTTTCTGCCGTTGACGTTGGAATGGTTAATTTTGAGTTCATTAGCGCTATGCTACCAAAGTGGGTGCTAATCCCCTTCCTTCTCATGATAATCTCCGGGTTATTGTCGACGGTCGATTCAAACCTCTGCTCAGCGGCTTCGCTTACTACCGATTTTGTGGCAGAAGGCAAGCTTGATGATGTTCAAAATCTTAAGCGCTCCAAGCAAGTGATGATCGCCCTACTGGCGGCAGGAATTGGAATAGCTAATATTCCCGGGATCTCTGTAACGTTATTATTTTTGTTCTATGGAACGCTACGAGCGTCAACGCTGCTGCCTACAGTCATGACTTTGCTTGGGAAACGACTCACAGCCAACGGCGTATATTGGGGCATCCTGGTTTCTCTGTGCGTAGGCCTGCCGATATTTGGTTATGGCAACATCACTGGCAACGCCCTGTTCAAGACTGTCGGCAGCCTAACAACCGTTCTCTTGAGTGGCCTTATCGCTGCCCTGTTCTCCCGTAAGGGGGTGCAAAGAGAATGAAACCACTGGGAAGAAAGCAGAACATCAAAAACGAGGAATGGCTGGAGGCTGTAGCCAACATTGAAACCTCAGTGTCCCGGACGGATCTCTTGGCACTCGAAGAGGAAACCGTGTTGGACATTAGAGCCAAAACGGATGGCAAAAAGGCTGCCTACGCGTGGAGTGCTGGGAAGGATAGTATCGTTCTAGGTCATCTCTGCGAAAGCGCCGGCATTCATGAATGCATGATCGGCGTGTGCAATCTGGAATATCCAGCTTTTATGCGTTGGATAGATGAGAACAAGCCGACCGCATGCGAGATTATCAGCACCGGACAAGACCTCCACTGGCTGTCTCGGCATCCTGACATGCTCTTTCCCCAAAACAGTAAGGCAGCCGGTCAATGGTTCCATATTGTTCAACATGCAGCGCAGGCGCGCTATTTCAAAGCGCACGATCTGGAGACCATCATTCTTGGACGGCGACGGGCTGACGGTAATTTCGTCGGTCGCGGCACGAACATTTACACCGATGGACGAGGCGTCACTCGTTTTAGTCCTTTGGCTGGGTGGAAGCACGAGCATATTTTAGCTTACATTCATTATCACGCTCTCCCGCTACCGCCTATCTACGAATGGCCAAACGGCTATTTATGCGGTACGCATCCCTGGCCTGCTCGTCAATGGACCAGCGGGATTGAAAACGGTTGGCGTGAGGTTTACAGCATCGACCCATCAATTGTTATTTCGGCAGCAGAGAAAATTGAAAGCGCCCGGCGCTTCCTCAATGGAGAGGAGGCGCGAGCATGAATGTCATCCGAAAAAGACTTGACGAGCTAAAACGGCCGGAACGTAATGTAAGGATGCACACCGACAAGCAGCTGCATGAGTTTCGTCGCTCCGTTGAAATGTTTGGCCAGATCAGGCCTATCGTGATCGACGAAAGCAATGTAATTCTGGCTGGTAACGGTCTGTATGAAACCCTTTGCTCCATGGGCCATTCCGAAGCCGATTGTTATGTTGTTTCAGGGCTGACAGAAGCGGAAAAGAAAAAGCTGATGTTAGCCGACAACCGTGTCTTTGATCTTGGCGTTGACGATCTATCTGTTTTTGATTCCTTTATCTTGGAACTTAAGGATGACCTTGACATTCCGGGATTCGAGGAGGATTTGCTTCGCTCCATCGTTATGGATACCGATGCGGCCGGAGATACGCTGCGTGAATATGGCACTATCGATGATGACCGCATAGAGAACATTAAGGAGACCGGGCAGCGGTATGAGGCTACGGAAGAAGCCGCTGCAAAGCAATCCGAGGAGGTTGCCCCAGCGCCGCCGCCTAAAGCCCAAGACATTCAAAGTGATCCTACTCACAAATATATCATTTGCCCAAAGTGTGGTGAACGGATATGGCTGTGAAACGTGTACAGTCTGACATGGATGTCGTAACTGCTGCCCGTCAGCGGATTAAAAACGTCTTTTCCAATGGCGTGCCGGTGTATATGTCGTTCTCTGGCGGCAAGGACAGTTTGTGCTTGGCACACCTGGTTCTAAAGCTTATCAACGAGGGGCAGATAAACCCGTCCCTTTTAACAGTAATCTTTATCGACGAAGAGGCGATTTTCGATTGCATTGAGGCGGTGGTCAAAGCGTGGCGAAAGAAGTTTCTGCTCGCTGGCTCCGCCTTTCGCTGGTATTGCATAGAAGTGAAGCATTTTAACTGCTTTAACGAACTGACAAGTGACGAATCGTTCATTTGCTGGGACAGCAGCAAGAAAGGCTCATGGGTACGCCAGCCACCGCCATTTGCCATCAGAAATCATCCGCAACTCCGGCCGCGCGCCGACAATTATCAGTCATTTTTGCCAAAGGTCACGCTGGACGGAATTATGATAACCGGCGTTCGGGCAAGCGAATCCGTTCAGCGCCTCCAATACATGGCTGCTCTGAATATGGGGGCGCGGGGCATAACCAACAAGAACATGATCTACCCTATCTATGATTGGAAAACGGTGGATGTGTGGCTGTATCTGAAAGATGAGCACGTCGATATCCCTATTGTATACCTGCAAATGTATCAGGCTGGTATCAACCGCAACATGCTCCGCATCTCGCAGTTCTTTTCAGTAGACACGGCCGCGTGCTTGGTACATATGGCTGAGTATGACCCGGGCCTGATGGAACGCGTCATTCGCAGGGAACCAAACGCCTACCTAGCTGTGCTCTATTGGGATAGCGAGATGTTCAGACGCAGCACTCACAAGCGCAAAGAACTTGAAGGTGCTGACACGAAAGATTATCGGGTATTGCTCAAGGAAATGCTTTTTGAACGTCAGAATGAATTCTTTACCACGGAGCATAAGCGCGATATCGCCAAGCAATACCGAAAGCTCTTTATCCGCATGGACAGTATGGCTCGGCCCCGTGACTATCGAAAAATGTACGAAGGCCTTGTTGCTGGTGATCCCAAGCTGAGAACACTGCGCGCAATTTATCAGGACATTTCATGTGCGTATGTAGCATATGCCAAGCGCTTCCGAAAAGGAGGCGACGCAAATGCATAACGTAGACCTGTTTGCTCCGCTCAGCTCTTTGCAATGGGTAAGCCGTGACAGCCTAAAGCCAAACGATTACAACCCTAACAAGGTCAGCCGCGAGAACCTCAAGCTGCTGACGCAATCCATCATCACTAATGGTTGGACGCTTCCCATTGTGGTACGCCCGGACATGACCATTATAGACGGCTTCCATCGCTGGACAGTAGCCGGAGAAGAACCGCTGCTGTCTAAGCTTGGCGGCAAAGTCCCTGTTGTGATTGTCCAGCATACCGACAAGGCAGAGGACATTTACGGCACTGTGACACATAACCGTGCTCGTGGTACCCATCTGTTGGAGCCCATGAAAGCCATTGTGAAGCGGCTGCTCAGCGAAGGTAAGACTGTAGAGGAAATAGGAAAGCAACTTGGTATGAGATCGGAAGAAGTATTCCGTCTGTCTGATTTCACGAAGGATGATTTTCTTGCCATGATGACGCATAATGCGCACAGCTACAGCCGAGCCGAGCTCATAACAAAGCTATAGCATTGATAAATCCTAGAGCAGAGGCGCATACATCGCACGAGAGCATCGCGCGCCTTTGCTCTGGGTTATCCTTGGTATTGCATAAGCGCTTAAGCAACAGCTGCACGAGCTCTTTTCAATACAACCAAAGGGTTCAGAAAAAGGTACTGTGACAGGGACCTGCCTAGGCATGCGGGCTCGTCGACCCCAAATTTCGCTCAGTTAATAAAGAAAAAAATCTGGCCACTTTAATTGAAATTGACCTTGTGCGAGAGGATTTAAGCATTAAACCTCGCGCAGAGGGCCAATAAATAACCCTTTGCGGTGTTGGAAAGGAGCAGATCAAATGGCAGCAAAAAAAGATGACGTAATCATTGATAGCGGCGCCGTCTATGTGCTGCGAGCCGGAACACCGGTGTATGTTAAAACTGCTGATATTTGCGCTATGACAGGTAAAAGCAATCAGTGGATTGGGCAGCTCATAAGCCAAGGAACGCTCAACAAGCGCAGCACGCCTCATGGAGCACTGTTTGACGTAACCGCATCAATTCGCAGCTATTGCAACGCTTTAGAAAATCGGGCTGATTCCCAAAAAGAAAAAGCAAATAGTGCTGCTGAAAAAGAAAAAAATGATGCCGAGATCAGCATCAAAAAGGCAAAAGCCATTATTACGGTTTTGGAAGCCAAGGAACTGCAAGGCAAAATGCACCGTTCAGAAGACGTCGCCGCAATGACAGAGGATTTAATTTATTCCATTCGAGGAATGCTGGTAGCTCTCCCCGGCCGACTAGCCGTTGATGTAGTTGCAAGTACTAACGCAGCGGAGGCGGCTGAGATCATCCGCAAAGAGGTCTCTAAGGTTATGCGGGAAATATCAAACTACCGCTATGACCCCAAAAAGTATGAGGAGCGCGTTCGTGAGCGGCGTGATTGGGAAACCGTAAGCGGACGTGATGCCGATGACGACTGAAAGAGATTCATTGCGGCTGAACGTTGCCATAGCAAAAGCACTTGCCGGTATGAAGCCCCCAGATGATTTGACCGTTACACAATGGGCTGAAAAAAAGCGTCGGTTATCAACCGAAAGCGCCGCTGAACCGGGGCCATGGAGGACAGAGCGAACGCCTTACCTCCGTGAACCTATGGATGCCTTCACTGATCCTAAAGTACATCGTATCGTCATGGTAGCAGCATCCCAAGTTGGTAAATCCGAGTTCTTAAATAACAGTATCGGTTACATCATAGATGAAGACCCGGGCAGTATTTTGTTTGTTCATCCGACCACAATCGATGCCAAAGAGTATTCTAAGCTTCGTATTGCGCCGATGATCCGAGACTGCCCCACGTTAAAGAAAAAGGTATCAGACCCCAAGAGCCGGGACAGTAGCAACACTATCCTGCAAAAGACATATCCCGGCGGCATACTTACGATGTGCGGCTCAACCGAAGCCCACGCCCTGGCGTCAAAACCTATCCGTTACATCATGGGCGACGAACGAGACCGATGGGCAACGTCGGCAGGGAATGAGGGCGACCCGTGGGAACTTGCCCAAGCTAGACAAACAACGTTTTACAATGCAAAAGCGCTGGAAGTCTCTACCCCGACAATTAAGAATGCCAGCGCTATTGAGACTTCATTTTCCGAGGGTACCATGGAGCGGTGGAAATCAAAGTGTCCACACTGTGGACAGTACCATGAAATAAATTTTGAGGATATCCGCTATGATTATGATGAAGAAATAATCGCCGGTAAAAAGTCCTACAAAATAACCAGCGTCTTATATGCCTGCCCCGGTTGTGGCTGTGTCTCAGATGAAATTACTATGAAGCGCCAACCGGCTCAATGGGAGGCTGAAAACCCAAATGCTTATTCTCATGGTGTCAGATCATTTTGGCTAAATGCTTTCGTTTCTCAGTGGGCATCTTGGAATACTATTGTTTTGAAGTACCTAAGAGCGATCGGCAACACAAAAAAGCTTCAGGTCGTTTATAACACCTGTTTTGGCCTGTTATGGGAAGATCGCGGTGACCTCGAGGATGAAGACAGCTTAATGTCGCGCCGGGAGGAATATTTCGCCGAGTTGCCAGAGGGGGTATTGGTATTAACCTGCGGTGTTGATACTCAGGATGACCGCCTTGAATATGAGGTAGTCGGGCATGGCCATTTTGGTGAAACGTGGGCTATCAAAAAGGGAATCATCATGGGGCGCCCAGATACTGATGAGGTTTGGACTGCATTAGACGATGTTATTGATCATGGATATAGCTATTCAGACGGCGTCATGCTTCGTTCTTCAATGACGTTCATAGACGAGGGCGGCCACTTTACACAAGATGTTCGCTTACGTTGCCGCGAGCGACTCGGCAGAAAGGTTTTTTGCATTAAAGGCCGCGGTGGAGATGGTGTGCCTTATACATCGCCACCAAAGAAACAAAAGATCGTCGTAAACGGAAAGGCTATAGGCACCTGCTGGCAGTATTTAATTGGTGTAGACGCTGGGAAACAGCTTATCATGGACAACCTTCGCGTACAAACCGAAGGATCAAAATTTAGCCATTTTCCCAAGAGGGATGATTATGGTTCCGCCTATTTTGTAGGGTTGCTTTCTGAGCGCCTGGTTTATAAACAAGGACGAAAGCAAGCATGGCAATGGGAGAAAATACCCGGTCACGAGCGCAATGAAGCGCTTGATTGCCGGAATTATGCTATGGCAGCTTTTAAGGCTCTATCTCCCGACTTAGACGCCGCAGAACAAAGACTACGCGCGATACGTGATAAACGGTCTTATTCGACCGTTGCAACGACCACAACGCCAAGGAAAAAACGCAAATCAAAATCCGGTTCAGGCGCGAGCCAATATTATGATGATTGGTAAGGAGTAGATATTAATGGCAGACATCACGGAAATTAGGGCGCGATTAACTTTTTGGAAAGCCGCGCTAGAAAAAAAGCGCACCGCCTATCTTGCACTGATAGACGGTGGCGTAAAAAGCTATACCATTGACGACCGAACGCTTACTCGATTTGATCTTGATACCCTGTCTAAAGAAATTCAAGCTGCTGAGCGAAAGGTCGATGAGCTTACAGCAATGGTGCAAGGCAGGAAGCCACGAAAAGCCTTCGGCATAGTGCCAAGAAACTGGTAATGGGTACACGTCCGCAAGGACTTTACCACGAGCAGCCCGGCGGGAATTTGCTCCTTTCGCCTCCGGGCTGCTCGGTTATATTTACTTGAGAGGGATTCCCATGTGTATTTTTGGCCCAACAATCACGGAACGGCCGTCGAAAGCGCTCCTGGGAATTGTTATTTTAATGGGCCGATCTTCAAAACGAATAAGACTTTGGAGGCTTTTTTGAATGTCTTCGTTATGGCTTACGTCCTGCATCCATAATTCGGCCGCATCACAGATATTCGTGCAAAAATATGTAGTATTAAGATACAGGTGTCCTGGATTTTCTTCAACTAGTTGCCAAGGAATTGGGCCATTTCCAAATCTGAAATAGTCCAATTTACACGCAATCTTTTGGCCCTCAATATTATCTTCTCCTTGATGAAGACAAGCACATCTTAACGCATAACAATCTTCGGCC
>DATMYZ010000112.1:0-3896 GCA_035560675.1 Clostridia bacterium | reverse complement strand
GCAAAACTACCACGCGCGAAATCGGCAAACTCGTGGGTCTGACTGCGCCTGCCGTGTCAGAGCGTATCACGCGTCTGCGTGAATCCGGCGCCATCCAGGCGTTTAGAGCCAAGCTGAATTCAACCGTAGTTGGCAAAAAGCTTTCAGCATATATTATGATCAATGTCCCGCCAGAATCCTATTCCAGATTCTGCGCTTTTGCGGAACAAAATCCTGCAATTGTAGAGCACCATCATATCATTGGCTTAAATAATGCTTTACTCAGAATTCGTGTTGTTGACTCCGAGGAGCTAGAGCGCCAGCTTAGCGAAATCAGAAAGTTTGGCATGTCGCAGACTGCAATTGTTTTAAATACCTATTTTGATCAGAAGCCGATAAATGTTTAAACGTAGGCTAAAAACACCCATCGCTGTAGAAAACTACGGCGATGGGTGTTTTTGTTTATCATTAGTTTGCAAAGGGGGGAACGCCGGCCCCACACAAGGCGAAAGGCCGGCAATTCCTGTTAAAGAGGATGAGTGAATTATCGGCTTAAAACAATTTCGCCATTTTTCATGACGTTCTGCACCAGATTAACAGCGGTGTGATAGGGTAAAAAGTGAATAGAAGGATACTTCAAGAAAATAATATCTGCCTGCTTGCCCGGCTCAATACTGCCTATCCGATCGGCACGGCCAACAGCCGCAGCGCCGTTAATTGTCAGGGCGGTGATAACCTCTTCAATCGAAAGGTGCATATAAATGCAGGACAGTGCAATCAGCAGGGGAATGGAGTTGGTAAAACAGCTGCCGGGGTTTAAATCACTCGCAATAGCGACCGCCATGCCTTCGTCAATCATTTTGCGGGCGCGTGCAAACTCTTCTTTCAAACAGAATGCCGTTGCAGGCAGCATGGTTCCGATAACGCCGACCTTTGCCATATCCGCTATGCCTTTGTCGGATGCCTGAAGTAGGTGGTCAGCCGAAACCGTACCAACCTCGGCAGCAAGCTCAGCTCCGCCAAGCTGCACCATCTCATCCGCATGAATCTTGAGTTTAAAGCCCATTTTCTTGACCTCATTGAGGTAATAACGGGAATCTTCAATTGAAAAAACGTTTTTTTCTGTAAAGATATCTGCAAACTCCGCAAGGTTTTCAGCCTTAACAACGGGCACCACGTCCCGAATCAGCATATCCAGAAATTCGCGCTCGTGTCCCTTATATTCCGGCAACACGCTGTGCGGGCCCATAAAGGTGGGCACAATGTCCACGGGCTGGGCGTCGTTTAGTGCCTTCATCGCGCGCAGCTGCTTGAGCTCGGTTTCTTTATCCAGACCATAACCGCTTTTGCCCTCGACGGTCGTTACCCCAAATTCAAGCATGGTTGCTAGACGGTCGCGCCCGGCCTCAACCAGCTCTTCTAACGAGGCCTGTCGGGTCATGCTGACAGAGGCGTTGATTCCGCCGCCGCGCTCCATAATCGACATATAGCTGTCGCCGCGCAGCCGCCAGGAAAACTCATCCGCGCGGTAGCCGCCAAAAACAAAATGCGTATGCGAATCAACAAACCCGGGCAGAACAACCTTGCCGGTGGCATCGATGATTTCACAGTCGGTGTTACCATACTGTTTAAGTAATGCCTGGGTTGTGCCCACCGCTTCAATTTTATCGCCGTCTATCAGGACAGCGCCGTCTCTGATCAGGCCGATATCAGCCATTTTTGCGCCATGCTTCGGTGCGATGCCTGCGCAGGTAACGAGTTCTGCAGCATGGCAGATCAATTTTTTGCTCATGGCGAATCCTCCATGTCGGTTTATTTATTTTACGATTTGGTTATAAACCTTGTTAATCAGCGCGTCGTCTGCAATATAGGGGATGGTGATGCAATCTTCGCCGCCGCGCGTCTGGTTATATTCCGCGACTGTTTCAATAGAATGCTCGCAACGGGCCCAGCTTCTCCTGGCGACGCCGATCATGGTATCCCACGGAATGGAGGCCATCAAAATATCGTCCACGCGCTTGCTGCCGTCGAGTACCATGCCAAAGCCGCCGTTGATAGACTTGCTGATGCCAACACCGCCACCGTTATGCAGTGCAACAAGGCTCATACCACGTCCAGCATTGCCGGCATAGCACTGGATAGCCATGTCTGCGGTCACATTACTGCCGTCATAAATGTTGGAGGTCTCACGGAAGGGCGAATCGGTACCGCCAGTGTCGTGATGGTCACGGCCCAGCATGACGGGTCCGATCTCTCCATTTCGTATCATTTCATTGAATTTTAGTGCGATATCGCGGCGGCCGAGGGCATCCTGATAAAGGATGCGGCACTGGGTACCGACGACAAGCTTGTTCTTTTCCGCGTCACGAATCCAGATATAGTTATCGCGATCCTGTCCGCGGCGGTTGGGGTCAATAACCTCCATAGCAGCGTGATCGGTCTTGTGCAGATCTTCCGTCTTGCCGGAGAGGCAGCACCAACGGAACGGACCATAACCATAATCAAACAGCATCGGGCCCATGATATCTTCAACATAAGAGGGGAAGATAAAGCCTTCGCTAGTGTCAACGCCGTTTTTGGCTATATCCTTTGCACCGGCATCAAAGACAGCCTTCATGAAGGCGTTGCCGTAATCAAAGAAATAAGAGCCGCGGCCAACAAGTGTTTTGACAATATGGTAGTGCTTAATCAAAGATTCGTCAACCAGCTTGCAGAAGCTTTCTTTATCGTTCTTAAGCATCTCTGTACGCTGATCAAATGTCAGGCCCTGCGGGCAGTAGCCACCGTCATAGGGAACGTGGCAAGAGGTCTGGTCAGAAAGCAAGTCAATATGAATATTGTGATCGACGGCGTATTGCAGCAAATCAACAATATTTCCCTGGTAGGCAATAGAGAGAACTTCTTTCCTCTCCTGAGCATCCTTCGCCCAGGCAAATGCCTCTCCAAGGTTGTCGGTAAATTTGCCAACCCAGCCTTGGCTGTGGCGTGTTTCGATACGGGACGGATCAACCTCGGCGATAATGCCGACGCCGCCTGCTATTTCAACGGCCTTGGGCTGGGCACCACTCATGCCGCCAAGACCCGAGGTCACAAACAAATGTCCGCGAAGATCGCCGTCCTGTGCCACGCCCAACACCTTGCGTCCGGCATTGAGCAGCGTATTGAAGGTACCATGCACAATGCCTTGCGGTCCAATGTACATCCAGCCGCCGGCAGTCATCTGCCCATAGCTGGAACAGCCCATGGCTGTTGCCTTTGCCCAGTCGTGGGGGTTATCAAACATGCCGATCATAACGCCGTTAGTGATGATGACACGCGGGCTAGTCTTGTGCGATTTAAACAGGCCCATCGGATGGCCTGACATCATGACAAGCGTCTGCTTATCTGTCATAATCTCAAGATATTTTTTTATCAACTGGTACTGCATCCAGTTCTGACAAACCTGTCCGGTTTCGCCGTAGGTGACCAATTCATACGGATACAGCGCAATTTGGTGATCAAGGTTATTGTCAATCATCACTTGGAACGCTTTGCCTTCGGTACAGTTGCCCTTGTACTCGTCAATCGGCTTTCCGTAAATGCGTCCCTTGGGCATAAAGCGGTAGCCATAGATGCGTCCACGGGTCATCAGCTCGTCTAAAAACTCGGGAGCAAGCTTTTCGTGGAGTTCTTCCGGTACGTAACGCAGCGCATTTTTTAAGGCCAGCTTAATTTCACGCTCGTTTAGTGTCAGCTCACGCTTAGGCGCGCGACGCACCGCCTCATTGAAGACAGGGTATTCCGGCAAAACAGCGTCAAGTTTAATCGTCATAGCATTTCCAATATCAAAATTATTCATGGTGAATGCCTCCTTTTCTAATGTTGGCGAGTAAATATTATCACAGCGATGTCTAAATAACGTCTATAAAAAATACAAA
>DATMYZ010000111.1:0-7005 GCA_035560675.1 Clostridia bacterium | reverse complement strand
TGGGTGGACTGACGATAGCGTGTGCACAATATTAAGCCTGCGGCATATCTGGCCAGCACCAGCGCATCGGTCACGATGTTGACCGGCGGACTGTCAATAAAAATATAACTGTAGTTTTCGCTCACAATTTCAATGAGCTTTTGCATATTCTGCGAACCGAGCAGCTCTGACGGATTCGGTGGCACCTGGCCCGCCGTGATGATATCCAGGTTAGGGTGAATCTGCTCCTGCACGCCTTCGCCGACCTTACAAAAACCGCCCAGAATTTCCGCCAGACCAATGGTGTTGGATATGCCAAAAATTTTATGCTGGGTCGATTTTCTTAAGTCTGCATCAATAAGCAGCACTGAGGCCCCCGTCTGCGACATGGTCAGCGCCAGATTGGCACAGTTGGTGGACTTGCCCTCAGAGGCCAACGCACTGGTCATAATCACACATTTGTTTTCACTGGTTGCTAGTGCAAACAAAAGGTTGGTGCGAGCTGTTTTATACGCTTCTTTAATCGCAAAAGGCGAATTATCGTCAATTAAAATGCCAAAGGTGCGTTCGGCCGCGGCTTGCTTTTTACGCAAAAGAGAAAACAAGTTACTACTTCTCATAATTTTTGTATCCTCCCTTGGGCACCGAAAAAAAATCCGGTATTTCGCCGAGCACCGCAATGTTATAGTGGCTGGTCAGATCCTCTTCACCCTTGACGGTGATATCCAGCATCTCGAACAACAGCACGCAGCCGGACGCGAGTATCAGACCCAGTAGCCCACCGATGACGCTATTGCGCACCGTATTGGGCCCGCTGGGCTTCGCGGGTGGCTCGGCCTGCGAAATCACTTCTACAGAGCCGGCCTTGACAACACGGATAATCTCTGAAGGCGCCATCTCGGCCATCGTGTTGGCCATCAATGCCGAAAGCGACGGACTCTTGCTGGTAACCGCAATGCTGAACACCTCAGTATTATTGACCGACTTCATGGTAATCATCTTGCTGACGTCTTTAAGGTCGTCATATTCCAGATGGCACCGCTCGGCAACCTGTTCAATAATTCTATCATTTTGCAAAATGACGATATAAGTGTTGACAAGCTTTTGGGAGGCATTGATGTCATTAAGATTAACATTGTTTACCCCGGCGGCGTATTGGTTATTGTTATTGACATACAAAAGTGTCTGCGCCGTGTAGGTGGGTGCGACCATAAATTTAAAGATACCAAAAGAACCGGCCGCGCACAGTACGGTAACCAATAGAATAATCCAAATCCTTTTAAGTAGAATAGAAACAAGTTCTATGATGTCGATTGAATCCTGCAAACGTATTCCTCCCAGAAGATGATAGTGCCCTTGTAAATATTACATAAAAACGCTTGTTTTGGCAAGCTTTTCTAAAAATGTTTCCGAATTAATTTTATGTGATTGAAAAATGATTGTTTCGGGACAGGTTATAAAGCATCTCAGACCGCTTTTCAATCTTCTCAAGCGCCTGCTGCCCCCTCTTTTTAACAATAAAATCCACTGCCCGCAGCAAATTGGGCGGGCGCGTGGTCATGTTGTGGCAATCGCTGCCTAAAAAATCAATTTTGCTACATTTGAGTAAATCAAATACAAAATGCCTTTTTAGCGGAGATGTCAAAAATGACTCGGCGTTCACCTGTATCATGCAGCCGCAGGAAATGAGCGTATCAACCATGTCGCGGCTCTGGGTGATGAACCGGTACCGCTCAACATGCGCAAGAATAGGCTTAATGCCGTGGTTATAGCGCAGGTCTTCAAGCAGCCTTAGCGTCTTATCTTCCAGGCGCTCAGTAAAAGGCAGCTCAATCAGCGCAAAATCCGTGCCGCTGATGCAAAGGCGGCGCAAATTCTGATTCTTGATCAATAGCGGAGACAAAAATATCTCGCAGCCCACCAGCACTGGCGTTTGCTCCTGCATCACGTTTTTCAGCTGAGCGTAGGCTGCCGTGCGTTTTTTCAAAAAATCGTCCAGCGAACACTCATAGGGATAAAAATGCGGCGTCAGCACAACCGGTTCGGACTGCTGGCGCGCAATTTCTGCAAGCATTTCGGCAGAGACCTCGACCGATTTGGCCCCATCGTCTATGCCGGGCAAAATATGGGTGTGCAGATCTAAAATCATACGCATAGCCCCTTACAAACAGGATATGGAGCTTTCCTCTGTGTCAAGCCACGCAGCGGAAAGCCCCATCAGAACCTGGTGTCAAGCAATTATTTCTTGGCGATCGGCCCATCGGTAATGATAATGGTGTTGCCGACGGTGGTAGAAAAAGTAAGGCTACCGTTTGCGTTAACGGTGTAGGGGGTGCTCATCTTAGTGAAGCTATTGGTAGCCGGGTCATAGGAATAAAGCACAAGGCTGGCGGTATTCAGTTTGCTAATGTTGGTGGGGGTAATGGTGAACTGAACCGTCGCGCCAAAAGCGCCCGGCTGTGCAAGCTGCACAGAAGCAAAGGTGTTGCTGAAGTACTGGCCGAACAGAGACTCAACAGCAGTGTTCGCGGGCAGAGCGCCCAGGCTGATGTTCTGTGCAGCGGTGATCGTTGCAGGATTGATGGTGGCGGTATAGCCCGGCGCAGTGAAGGTCACAGGCTGGGTAGCCGTCGCAATGCTCTGCACAACGCTCTCAGTGATAACCGCATTCGCAGTAATCCTTACAGAGCCGCCAGAAGTTGCCGCTGTCGTCACAGAAGACGCAGAAACAACTGCCGGTGTGCCGGAGAAGCCGCTGCTGCCGCTTCCGCCGCTTGTTGCGGAGCTATAATCGGCAGCCATTGCCAACGAAGCCATTGCAATGACCATGGCCACAGAAAGCATAAGGGACATTAATTTTTTCATGACAAAACTCTCCTTGAAAATGTATTTAACTAACGCTGAGTTGCTTGACTTACCCAGCATTGAGTTATCAGATAATAAACTGGGGTCACAACGTGTGACGGCTACGAGTCAACAGATATCCCAGTGCAAATATCGCCGCGGATGCGGCAAGGGTCAGCACAACAACTGCGGGCAAGCTGACCGGAACGATGCGCGTAAGAACCTTTTGTAGCGTGATGAATGGCCATTGCCCCAGCATAACTGAAAGCTCGGACAAAAACCGGCGTATCCCATCGCTTTGACGGGCACTCCCAAACAGGCTTAGTCCCAGCTGAGGCAACAGAAGCAGCGCCGCGACCGCGGGCATAAAGCCCCATCGCTTTAATATCCCATTAGAAAAGCTCAAAATGAGCAACGTAATAACAAACAATGCTGCAAAGCCAACCCGGAACAGCTGCATACCATAAGTGAGCAGCCAACCTGCCAATGGGCCAAACAACGCGGGAAGCCCGCTTAAATCTGGCATTGATTTTATATTGGAAACATTCAGGCGATAGTTTTCCACCTGATAGAAAGCACAAATCAAAAGTGTCGCCGCAAGGAGAAAAATATCCTCTGAAAGGCCCGTGCGCCGATGCAAAATCGTGCCCACCAGTGGGCCGTCGCCGGTTTTTTTTACCTTTTTTGCTACAGCCAATGCTTTAAGCCCCCTCTTTAATAATCCTTAAACGCTTCGGAGAAGACGCTTTGGTAAGGCACCACGCCGTTGTAATTAATATCCAACAGATGCTGATGCAGCACAAGCATAGGTGCTAACAACAGAGCATAAGACAGCACAGCAGCTGCCAGCGCTTGTTTCGCGCCCCATGTGGTCTTTTGCAGCGCTGTCTTAAACAGCTCCACCAGCTCGGCCGCCAGCAGAATAACCGCTGGGGTCATAAAAAACAACGCGACACGCGATATGATAGCATGCTTAATGCCCACCAGTTCCAGAAAGGTGCCCCAATAAAGCAGATGGATCAACAGTGCGTTGTATTGCCGGCGCCGCAGCAGGGGTTTATAGAGCAACAAGCAGATGAGCAGTAAAATGAGAAAAGCAATGCACGGCCCCGGGCTGGTGCCGTGAATAACTTCCACAGATGTGGTTCCGTATTTTTTGTAGAACACTTTCGTGACCATGCGCAGAACAGTTTCAGATGAAAAAAACACAGTTCCGCAAAGCACCAAAAATATTGGCAATGTAATTTTGTTCATTGGAATACGCAAAATGAAATAAAACGGCAGCATAAAAATGGCCGAAATATGAAAGGTCGTCGCCAGCAGCACAAAGACCGCAAATCTAAAAAAGCGGCGCTGTTCAATGTATTTAAAAGCAAACAGCATTATCATCAGCGCGGTATACTGCCGCAGAAAGCACATGGAATTATACAAAAAGCCAAAGCCCACGAATGCCGCGAAGCTGACCCACACATTGGCAGAATGGCGATAAATAAAGCATGCCATAACGGTGGCAAAAAGAATGGCAAACGCCACAAACAGAATATTATAACCCAGAGTAAAACTCGAGAGCAGTCGGCCAACCGACAGATATCCCTTTTCAAACCGTTGGCGAGAAAAGTCGTCCCAGCTTAAAAAATAGCTTTGCAAAAAGCCTTCCCAGTAGTTATAGTAATCGGTGCTGACCATAAAACGCAGGCTGGAGATAAGCGCCAGCCCAATACCGGATAATATACAATAAAGCCTTTTGGCCTGCACGGTAGGTAAAAACCGGCGCTGCAAAACGCCAAAAATAATGATGCTAAAAAGCAAGGTATGATAAACTGCCAAAAGGTCACTTCCTTTGTCTGTCGGCGCCGCTTATACCGATATTTTTCCAGCCACCGCTGCGGCTGGCGTGGTTCGAATTACAATAGGCGGCAGGGCGTTGTCCGCGTTTGCGGGCTGATGCAGCGTTGACGCGGTTGCCCCAAAGCTCTGATTGACTTCTTCGGGCTCTTTAAAAGTGGGCACCACCTCATGCAAAACGACACGCAGACGCTCTGCCGAATCACTACCAAGCGCATCGCCGATGCGGTTGAGCTTCTGCTGTATCTCGTGCTGAGAAATGCGGTGCTGACACTCAATAAAAATTTTACGATTGGGAGTTGAAATCAGATTCTCGCCGGCGATCAACAGTTCTTCATACAGTTTCTCGCCCGAGCGCAGACCTGTTTCGACAATGTCAATATCCTTATAGGGCTGGTGGCCGGACAGTCGTATCATGTTTTCAGCCAGCTCAATAATTTTCACTGGCTCGCCCATATCCAGCACAAAAACCTCCGACTGAACCGCCATAGTTGCCGCCTGCAACACAAGCTGCACCGCCTCGGGAATGGTCATAAAATACCGAACGATATCCTTATGGGTGACGGTGACAGGGCCGCCGCGCTCAATTTGCCGCTTGAACAGCGGAATAACCGAGCCGTTGGAGCCCAAAACATTGCCAAAGCGTACAGCGACAAACTGTGTTTGACTGACGCCCTTCATGCTCTGAAGAATCATTTCGCAAAAGCGCTTGGTCGCTCCCATAACATTGGTGGGGTTAACCGCCTTGTCGGTCGAAATAAGCACAAACTTTTCAGCGTGATAGCGGTCGGCCATCTGCACCATATGATAGGTGCCGAAAATATTGTTTTTGACGGCCTCTTCGGGGCACAGCTCCATGAGCGGGACATGCTTATGCGCCGCAGCATGAAAGACCACCTGCGGACGATATTTTGAAAACAAGCTCTCAAGCTTTTCTAAATCCCGCACTGAGGCAATTTCTATACTCAGAGGAATATCCTTGCCAAAGTCCAGCACAAGCTCTTGCTGTAGGTCGTAAACATTGTTTTCGTAAATATCGACAACAATCAGCCGCTCGGGCGCACACTGCATCACCTGCTTGCACAGCTGTGATCCAATGGAGCCACCACCGCCGGTAACCATGACAACCTTGCCCTTTAGAAAACAGCGGACATTCTCACAATCAAACGTCACACTTTCTCTGCCAAGAAGGTCTTCAATGTTTACATGCCGTATAGCTTGTTCAAGTATATCATATTTATTTTCCAGCATCAACACTGTATCTGGTAAAATTTTCACCTCGCAGCCGGAACGCGCGCAATCTGAGATGACCTTTCTGCGCTTGCTGCTGCTGATCGACGGCATGGCAATAACCAGTTCGTGAATATAATGCGCTTTGCAGTATTGCGGTACTATATCAACCGGCCCCACAATGCTGATGCCATGTATACGTTTGCCAATCTTGACGGGATCGTCGTCAAAAAAGCACACGGGCAGATAATTGCTGTCTTCCTGCCGCTGGACGTTTTCAAGAAGCGTGGCACCGGCACTGCCCGCGCCCACAATAGCCAACCGGACATGCCTTGTACCTGAGAACTTTTTGCTGTTGCGGTATTGGCGGTAAGAAAAGCGAAGCAGCAGCATAGTCAGCAACGCAAGCGAGGCGGCGGTGATGCCAATTGAATCCGACAGCTTTTCGACAGGCAGCAGTGCCGCCAGCAAACTGTAGCCCAAAAAAGCTGCAACGACGCTGATAATCAGCATCAGGTACTCCTGAGACTCGGCATAACGCCAGAGGCTGTTGTACATTTTAAAGGCAAACAGACTCGCACTGTAACAAATCGCAACCAGCAGCAAATGTTGCGCCATAACCATATAACGCTGGTTCAGGCCCCTGCCGTCCAGCAGCAGACTCACAAGCAAATAACATATTAAAGTAATGCCGATATCCATTATAAATAATAACAATTTACGAAATTTACTGAATCGCAAAACAAAAACTCCTCTTCTGGAAGAATAAATCGATTTTAGGGCGCACCGGTACACCCTCGGTTTCGCGGCAGCTAAATCGGTCATTTAAAGGCAGGATGTCCAAAAAGCAGCCTATGCATCAGACTGCGGCCTAATCCTCAAGGCAGGCATCCTACTTTTATGCTGTTTCAATAGCACACCTTAAAACCATCTCAGTGGGGAGCTTCACAGCTCGGCTTCCCCGTGCAGTAATAAAAAGGTTACGAGACTGGAATATTGTAACAGAATTTCACTCAGTTTTCAACCTTATAAACGGACACATTTCCTTCGTTTGGAATTTATATCATCGAATTATGTGACATCAGCCGATGAAACGCGATATTTAAC
>DATMYZ010000110.1:0-4168 GCA_035560675.1 Clostridia bacterium | reverse complement strand
TATTTGCGCCTATTCTTGCCATTTTAAACCAGCGCTGCATTTATTACTGCAAAATAACGAAGATCAGGAGGCTCCTTGATGGAACACAAGTCACTTCTCACAGAGGTGGAGCAGATTCTGGCAGATCACGAATACCGCGCGTCGGCGCTTATCGCTATTATGCAGGATGTGCAGTCGCTGTACAACTATCTGCCAGCCAAGGCGCTGGAGCAAATTGCAAAGGGCTTGAAAATCAGCATTGCAAAGGTTTACAGCGTCGCTACCTTTTACGAAAATTTTTCGCTGCTCCCAAAGGGTAAAAACATCATACGCATCTGTGACGGCACCGCCTGTCATGTGCGCAAGTCCATCCCCATTTTAGAAGCTATACGCGGAGATTTAGGACTTTCGGGCAAAAAGCAGACCACCGACGATTTGCTTTTCACAGTCGAGACGGTCTCATGTCTCGGGGCCTGCGGGCTTTCTCCCGTCATTACAATAAACGACGTGGTTCACCCCGCCATGACGCCAGAAACGGCGCTGGCGCTGCTGGCTGAACTAAAAGAGGAGGGTGCGCCCAATGCCGAGGCTTAACACACTGGCGGAATTGACCGCGCTGCGCCGTCAGGCAAGTCATTCATTAGATATGCAGAAGAAGCAGGTTCTTGTCTGCTGCGGCACCGGCTGCGTGGCGGGCGGATCACTGCTGATTTATGACCGCATCAAATCGGCCTGCGAAAAGCAGGGCATTGACGTCTGCGTCGAGCTGCGGCACGAGCCACATGAGCAGAACATCGGTTTAAAGCGTTCGGGCTGCCACGGCTTTTGTGAGATGGGTCCGCTGCTTAAAATTGAGCCGCTCGATGTCTTATACATAAAGGTCAAGCTTGAGGACTGCGACGAGATAATCGAAAAATCTATTCTCGGCAATGAGGTCATTGACCGTTTGCTCTATAAATATAACGGAAAAACCTATCAGGGCCAGTCCGAAATTCCCTTTTATAAAAAGCAGACCCGAAACGTGCTCTCCAACTGCGGCCAGACCGACGCCGAAGATATTTTGGAATACATTGCCAAAGGCGGTTATGAGGCCGTTTCTAAGGTTCTGTTTAACATGACGCCTGAAAACGTATGTAAGACCATATCCGCTGCGAACCTACGTGGCAGAGGGGGCGGCGGTTTCCCGGCTGGGCGAAAGTGGGATCAGGTGCGGCGCCAAAAAGAGCCGGTGCATTACGTGGTCTGTAACGGTGACGAGGGCGACCCCGGCGCGTTTATGGATCGCAGCGTTATGGAGGGCGACCCCCACAAAATGCTGGAAGGCATGATTATTGCGGGCTATGCCAGCGGTTCTAACGAGGGGTATATCTACGTTCGCGCTGAATATCCGCTGGCGGTAGAGCGGCTTAAAATTGCGATTAACAAGGCGCGTGCATGGGGTCTTTTGGGCAAGAACATTCTAGGCAGCGGCTTTACATTCGATATTCATATCAACCGGGGTGCGGGTGCCTTTGTCTGTGGAGAGGGCAGTGCGCTGACCGCCTCTATTGAAGGCCACCGCGGTATGCCGCGTGTCAAGCCCCCTCGCACCGTCGAGCAGGGCCTGTTCGCCAAACCCACGGTTTTAAACAACGTTGAAACCTTTGCAAACGTTCCGCTGATCATTAATAGCGGCGCTGACTGGTATCGTTCTATCGGGCCTGAGACCAGCCCCGGTACCAAGGCGTTTGCACTGACAGGCAATGTCAACAACACCGGCCTGATAGAGGTGCCGATGGGCACCTCCCTGCGTGAGATTATCATGGATATTGGTGGCGGCGTCAAAAATGGTAAAAAGTTTAAAGCCGTGCAGATCGGCGGCCCCTCGGGCGGATGCCTCATCACCGCTGACCTTGATGTTCCGCTCGATTTTGATTCACTTAAAAAACGCGGGGCTATGATTGGCTCCGGCGGCTTAGTCGTCATGGACGAGGACACCTGCATGGTTGAGGTGGCGCGCTTTTTCATGAACTTTACCCAGAACGAATCCTGTGGCAAATGCGTACCTTGTCGCGAGGGCACCAAACGTATGCTTGAAATATTAGAGCGCATTGTCGCAGGTCAGGGTGAGCTTGCCGATCTTGACCTTCTAGAAGAGCTGACCGAAACCATCTCAGAAACTGCGCTGTGTGGGTTGGGCAAAACCGCGCCCTCGCCAGTGCACAGCACTTTAAAATTTTTCCGTGAAGAGTATTTGGCTCACGTTGTGGATAAAAAATGTCCGGCCAAAAGCTGCACAGCACTTAAAACCATCTTTATCGACCCCGCGCTGTGCAAGGGTTGCAGCAAGTGCGCCCGCAACTGTCCGGTTGGTGCTATCAGCGGCAAAATCAAAGAGCCTTTTGTCATAGACAATGTCAAGTGCATCAAGTGCGGCGCCTGCATGTCAGCCTGCGCCTTCGGCGCCGTCAAGGAGGGATAAACGCATGAGTAAGGGATACATGTATATAGATGATCACCGCATCGGCTTTGACGAGGAGAAAAACGTTCTGGCCGTTATGCGCAGGGCAGGTATTTCGATGCCGACCTTTTGCTACCACACCGAGCTTTCAACCTACGGCGCCTGCCGCATGTGTGTGGTGGAGCTGGAAAACGGCAGCATTGAGGCCTCCTGTTCGATGGAGCCCAGGGATGGACTGCGCATTCGCACCAACACCGCCAGAACGCTCAAACACCGCAAAATGATTTTGGAACTACTGCTGGCCGCTCACTGCCGCGACTGCACCATCTGCGAGAAAAGCGGCGATTGCAAATTGCAGGATATGGCCAAACAGTTTGGAATACGCCGAGTGCGATTTGAAGACACCCGCGAAGAGATGGAAACCGACACCAGTAGCCGTTCTATTGTGCGCGACCCCAACAAGTGCATCCTCTGTGGCGACTGCGTGCGCGTCTGTGATGAAATTCAAGGCATGGGTATACTCGACTTTGTTCACCGCGGCTCTCAGCTGCGCGTTATGCCCGCCTTTAACCGCAAAATGAGTGAAACCAAATGTATCAGCTGCGGTCAATGTGCCGCAGTGTGCCCCACTGGTGCCATTACGATTAAAAACCAAATCGGCAATGTCTGGGCAGCGCTACAAAACCCCCGCAAACGGGTTGTGGCCCAAATTGCCCCGGCGGTTCGCGTCGCCATCGGCGAGGCCTTCGGCATTGCGCCAGGCACGAATAAAATGGGTAAGCTGGTCGCCGCTATGAAACGCATGGGCTTTGACGAGGTCTATGATACGACACTGGGTGCCGATTTGACGGTGATGGAAGAATCAGCTGAGTTTTTGCGGCGGCTTGAAAAGGGTGGCCCGTTCCCTATGTTCACGTCCTGCTGCCCGTCATGGGTCAGCTATGTTGAAAATTCCAACGCCAAATATATTCCCCATCTTTCATCCTGCAAGTCGCCGCAGCAGATGTTCGGCTCGGTCATTAAGGCACAGGCGCGCTTAAACGATGATGACCCCCGCGACACGGTGGTTATCTCAGTAATGCCTTGCGCAGCTAAAAAGGCTGAGGCTGTGCGCGAGGAGTTTTATGTTAATGGCATTCCCGACGTCGATTATGTGCTGACCACTCGCGGCATGTCAACCATGATCAAAGAGGTCGGTATTCGCTTTGACGAGATTGACGACGAAGCTACTGACATGCCGTTTGGCATGGGCAGCGGTGCGGGTGTAATTTTTGGCACAACCGGCGGTGTCACTGAGGCGGTTATCCGCCGCGTTTTTGGCAAAAAAAACGTCAACACCCTGCGCGAAATTAAATATTCCGGCGTGCGTGGTATGGATGATACTGTTAAAGAAGCGACCGTCAAGCTTGGCGATACAGAGCTGAAAATTGCAGTGGTGCACGGCCTTAAAAACGCGCAGCTGTTGCTGGAAAAAATCGAAGCAGGCGAAGCATTTTATCACTTTGTCGAGGTCATGGCTTGTCGTGGCGGTTGCATTGGCGGCGCAGGGCAGCCGTTCGGCCGCGATCGTACCAAGCGTACCCGTGCCGATGGTCTTTACACGGTCGATAAGCTGGCGCAGATCAAAAGCTCAGAAGAAAACCCGATGATCACCGCTCTTTATGATGGGTTACTTTCTGATCACAGCCACAATCATAAACTGCTGCATACCCGCTATAACAACCTGGAGGAATAACATATATAAAATTG
>DATMYZ010000109.1:0-4436 GCA_035560675.1 Clostridia bacterium | reverse complement strand
ATAGAGGATTTGCCGTGAATAAATATCGCCGCAAAAAGAAACCCTATCGGCTATTTCTAGCCGTAGCTGTCTATTTTGCACTGGTGTTCGGCGCAATAGCTGCCTTATGGCGAATGACTGAAACAAACCGTCGCCAAGCCGAGCCGCCTGTTGCCACAACCGCCGTGGCAGTATCGCCAGCCGTAGGCGCGGGTCGTGTAAACGGAGGTCTGGCTCTGATAAGCAGCAACGCCATTCTGTTTGATCCTGCCAACGGTCAGACTCTCTATGCCAAAAACGCGCACGAAAAAGCGTACCCGGCCTCGCTAACCAAGCTGATGACGGCGTTAATCGCCGTGGAACAGATCGATAACTTTGACACGCCCGTCACGCTAAAAAACGCCGACTACGCCGGATTGTATGAGCAAAATGCTGCTATGGCAGGGTTTACATCGGGCGAAACGGTCACGGCACGTGATCTGCTGTACGCCACACTGCTGCCATCCGGTGCCGAGGCTGCCAGCGCATTAGCACGCGTAGCCGCGGGCTCACAGCAGGACTGTATTGCCATGATGAATGATCGCGCCCGTGCATTAGGCATGACCGACAGCCACTTTACCAATGTCACCGGCCTACACGACCCCGATCACTGCACCACTGTGTATGATCTTTCACTGTTGTTGACGGCAGCGTTAAAAAACGAAACATTTGCAGAGGTGTTCTCCACTTTCAGCTATACCACTACCGCAACCGAACAGCATCCGCAAGGGCTTTTGCTAACTTCTACTCTCACGCCGCGCATCCAGCAGCTCAACCGTGAAGCGGACCCCATCACCGGAGCTAAAACCGGCTATACCGAAGAAGCGCAGCTGTGTCTGGCCAGCGTCGGTGAGCATGATGGCGTACGACGCGCTATCGTCACTATCGGTGCAGCGGGTGACGGCCGCTCTGAGCCGGCCCATTTAGAGGACGCCTATCTGCTGTACGAAAAAAGCCTGCCGCACGATTAAACACCCTTATCAAGGCTCGTTTTCAACTTATACAGCTAATGAAGGCCGTTTTAATTTTTGCTGCGGGACAAATATTGCAGTGCTTACTAAGGGCTGTTTGTAAAATTAGAAATTTAGATGTAAAAAGGCTTTCTCCTATATTAAGAGATAGCCTTTTTTTGTATTAGATAAGACCACCCGAACACAATTCGCACTTCTATTTAACCCTTAATACCGTATTCTCGGCAGGTTTGCATCGCTAGACAGGTTAGAAAAGCTGTAAAGAACCAGCACATCCTGCACCTGTTCAGTTTTGATCAGCTCATTGACACCCTTGGGCAGCGAACGCAGATCAATGACAACCACCTTGCGGAAATTCTGGGTCAAAAAAGGCACAAAGCAGTTGGCATACGAATCTTTAATGACCATGACAGCACCTTCGGGGGCGCTGTTATTTTTGATCACCGTCACGCCGTTGTTCGCGCGCAGGAACATCGCATATTTATCTCGTTTTCCCAGCGCTGCGGAATCGTACATCGAATCGACCAGTGCGCCGTCTATCGTTACACTGCTCACCGGCAAGTCGTACCATGTGATGGTGTCAGCTACGGCGTCAAACTTTTTTGCCTTGTTGTAATAGGTGCCCCAAAATTCTCCAGCGTTGTGTGCCAACGTCTGCTCTGGGAAGACGGCGGCCACACCTGCAACATGTGCAAAGCGTTCATAGCCATACCATGCGCCCTGCGTCGTCCAGTGGTGGTCAGTACGGTAGAATATATTCTCGTCGGCATGAGTCAGCAAATTAGAAGTGACGTCCACCCCGGAGTAGCCGCTTTGCGACAGCCTGCCGTAAATGGTCTCAATCAGCGGCAGCTGGTCAATGTTTCCCAAGCCTTTCGGCACCAGGTCGCTTAAAATATTATAGGAGTTCGGCACAACCATAAGATATTTGTTCACATCCGGATTTAAAGCAGCAAATTCTTCTAGGTAGCCAAGATTCTTTTCTAGACGTTGCGCATCATAAGTCCTGAATTTTTCGAAAAGGTAGTCGTCCCTGCCATAAACGATACCATTATTCTCGGTTTTACCCAGCAGTGCCTCACAGCGAGATTTAAAAGAAATCCATCCGTCGCGCAACGCAAACTGGTCGTTGACGTATTGCTCAAATTTCTGTGCATAGCCCTTGCTACTGCTATCCGCAATGGCGGCAAGTGAAAATTCGGGTAATTGACTGAGATAGCGGTTTTCCATCTCTGAAAACGACTTTGCGGGCGTCAACAAATTCATGGCAAAAAACAAACTGATTACGCCAAAGAGCAAAACGATGATAGGATATCGCTTTAAGTCCTTCATTCTCACGCCCCCTTAAAATCTAAAATATAAAAACGGATTATAGGTAGCGTCCACCAGATAGGCAATAGAAACAAACAGCAAAGCGCCATAAATAAAGGCAGCGGCCGCGCGGTTCTTCTCCAACTCCTGGAAGCTCTTTTTAAGCGCTGGGGTCGAAAATAAAATACCCATCGCAAAGGTGACCCCATAGTTGCGCAAAAAATATCCCCAGTCTTCTCCGCCTGTGAATGTGAACAGTTTACCAAAAAACACACCCAGCTGTGATAAATCGGTTATGGCGAAGATCGCCCAGCTTACCATAATCAGCGGTATCATATAAATGCGGGCAAAAACAGGGTGCTTGTCCAGCACAGGGCGCAGAAACGCCTTTTCGAGCATAAGCAGCACAAAGAAAAAAAGTCCCCATAGCACAAAATTCCAAGAAGCGCCGTGCCACAGCCCGGTGGCGGCCCACACCAAAAGTAAATTGAACACCGTTCTGAGGGTCCCTTTTCGGTTGCCACCTAGCGGAATATACATATACTGCCGAAACCAAGATCCTAGCGTCATGTGCCAGCGCCTCCAGAATTCGGTCATGCTTTTAGAAATATAGGGGAAATTAAAGTTCTGCGGGAATTCAAAGCCCAGCATTCGCCCAAGACCTATGGCCATAAGGGAATAGCCCGAGAAGTCAAAGTAAATCTGTAGTGTAAAAGCCAGAATAGCCAGCCACGCCAGCGGGGTCGAAATGTCCGAAAAGCCCATCGCTTCCACCTCGGTCCACAGCGCACCGACGTTATTAGCGATAAGCACCTTGCTGGCCAGCCCCATAATAAAGGTTCTCGCACCGGCAGATATCTGCCCAAGATCTGCCGTACGTTCGCGCAGCTCACGCTGGATATCGGTATAACGCACGATAGGGCCTGCTATCAGCTGTGGAAACAACACCACAAAAGCGCCGAAGTCGATTATGTTACGTTCAGCCTTGACGTCGCCCCGGTAGACATCTATCGTATAAGACATGGTTTGAAAGGTGTAAAAGCTAATGCCCAGCGGCAAGGCAACATCCAGTATTGGTATCCCCAGGCCGGTGATGGCGTTAATGTTTCGAGCAAAAAAGCCTGCATATTTAAAAAAGCCAAGCATGCCAAGGTTAAAAACCACCGAAAAAAGCAGCCACAACCGACGCATGCCATTCTTGCCCTCACAATGCGCAATGCCGTTGGATGCGGTATAATCCACAAGAATGGATGCCAACATGATAGGGAAATAGCGCACCTCACCCCATGAGTAAAAGATCAGGCTTAAAATCAGCAGGGTCAGGTTCTTCCATCTTTTAGGCACCAAATAATATATGGTAAAGGCCATCGGCATGAAATAGAACAGAAACAAAACGCTGGAAAATACCATAGGTTCCTCCAAAATTGGATTAAAAAGCCCCCGCAGATTCGGCTGCGAAGGCTTTTCAGCGCATAAGCCGGACAAAGTTTCCAGCTAATAATCTAACAGAAACGCTCTAAAACATCAAGAACTTTTATTAATGGCCTGCCTACGCATTGAACATGCCATCGATGGTTTCCTTGGTCAGCTGTACATCCTGACTGAAATCGGGTGCTTCCAGTTCCTGACCGGTCATGTAACCCACAACAATCAAAAATACATAATTCCCCTTAATATAGACCTCTCCCGACTTTGCGCGGTCATAAGAGCCGTTGACGTTATAAAACTCATACTGAGCAACCAGGTCGGCCAGCCGTTTTTCAAGCGCCTGCTGCACGACATCCACCTTACCCTCTTTAGCCTTGACAGCAAAAAGGGCATCGGAGTTGGTCATAGACATCGATACAGCACCCGCATATTCGTCATAGGCCGAGGCGTCCAGATCGGCAAAATCCGAAAGATATTGGTTATCAATCGACATTTTCATGGCAATTGCACCATACTCGCCGCCATACTTTTCCTTGAACTTTGTGTCCACGGCATCCAATACTTCTTGAAGAGACTTGTCGTCTTTAATTGTTCCAGGGGCATTTTTCTTGCTGCCGCAGGCGGTCGCCGTGAGTAAAAAAGCCGCAGCAAGTACAAGACATAAGATTTTTTTCATAAGTTTCTACCTCATATTATTCTAAAAATACG
>DATMYZ010000108.1:0-5151 GCA_035560675.1 Clostridia bacterium | reverse complement strand
ATAGTGTACTTTCTTTTTAGCCACTGTTATACTCTAACAAAATAGCTTGAATTTATTCGGGCAATATAACGGAGGAGGATATACTATGGAAAACGCAACGAAAAAGAAGCAGTTCAAAATGCCGCACACCTTTGTTATCGTGGGCATCATTATTCTGGCAGCCGTCGTGATGACATGGATTATTCCGGCGGGCAGCTATGTGCGCGTTGAAAACGCACAGGGCATCAAGGTGGTCGACCCGCAGCAGTTCAGCTTTGTCGACAGGGTGCCCATGAACCCGCTTAACATTCCCATGTACATCGTCAAGGCATTTACCAGCAACGCCGACCTGCTGTGGGTAGTGCTGTTCTCGGGCGGCGCTTTTCACCTCATCACCCTTTCTGGCGCGCTTCAGGCGGTCATCGCAAAGGTTGCGAAGCGTTTTTCCGATAAGCTGTATATCTTTATTCCGGTTCTGACGCTGGTTTTTGGTCTCATCTGTACGACGCAGGGCGTGAATACCTTTATCGCTTTTGCGCCGGTTATGGTTATGCTGTCGCTGGCTATGGGGCTTGACTCCATCTCGGGCGCGGCTATTATCCTGCTCGGCGGTGCGGTCGGCTTTTCGACCGGCACACTTAATATTTCCACAACGCTGGTCGCGCAGAAAATTGCCGAGCTGCCACTCTATTCCGGTTTGGAATATCGCTCGTTCTGCTTTTTTGTTTACTATGTTGTAACTAATATTTATCTCATCCGTTACGCGATGAAGGTCAAGAAAAACCCTGAACTAAGCCCCATGTACGACCTTGATAAGAGCAACGATCTGAACACCGGTGCCGATCTCGACTCGTTTGGCACGCTTAACGCGCGTAAGCTGCTGATTCTGCTGGCGCTGTTCGCCGCACTTGCGCTCATCGTCTACGGTTGCATCGTGCTCGGCTGGGATATGGCTGAGACTGCCGCAACCTTTATCGGCCTGAGCGTTGTTGTCGGTTTTATCGCAGGCTTTTCTCCATCTGATATCTCCAAGCACTTTCTTGAGGGATGTAAGAAGATGCTGGCTGCGGCCATTATCATCGGTCTGGCACGCGCCATCGGCACTATTCTGACCGATGGTAAAATTGTTGATACCGTTGTTTATGTGCTGGCCGGCGGACTTTCTGCGGTGCCGGCGCTGATCCAGGGCCCCGCTATGCTGATCGCAAACACCCTCATCAACGTCGTGCTGACGTCCGGCAGCGGTCAGGCGGCCGCCGTTATGCCAATATTCACCCCTCTGGCTGACCTGATCGGCATGACCAGACAGACGGCCGTGCTTGCTTTTAACTTTGGCGACGGCTTCTGCAACTACGTTCTGCCCACCTCGACCGCGCTTATGGGTATCATTAGCGCCTCGAATATTCCTTATGACCGTTGGATGAAATTTATGTGGAAGCTGTTTTTAATCTGGCTGGCAGTGGGCACGGTGCTGATAGTTATTGCGCAGATTATCCACCTTGGCCCGATGTAAGCCGCGCGGCTTACCGACTCTTGCAGACTAGACGAAAGAGGATTAATTATGATGAAAGACACACTTTTTTTGGCAGTGGACGTCCAGCGTGATGACCTGATCAAAATGTCCGACGCCATTTTTGATAACCCCGAATACGATGGCGAAGAGGTAGCAGCCTGCAAAACGCTCACCGATTATCTCGCTACAAACGGCTTTTCGGTAGAGATTGGCACCGCAGGCTTTAAGACCGCTTTTCGTGCCGAGTATAAAAACGGCGACGGCGGGCCGACCATTGGCATTCTGTGCGAATATGACGCACTACGGAACCTGGGCCACGGCTGTGGCCACCAAATGCAGGGCCCGGCCTGCCTTGGCGCTGCGGTGGCTCTGAAATATGCGGTCCAGGATTCGCCTTATACGCTGGTGATTTACGGCACCCCCGCCGAGGAGACTTTTGGCGCCAAGTGTGGTATGATTGAAAAAGGCTGCTTTAAAGAGCTTGATGTGGCTTTGATGATGCATGGCGGCCCTGACACCTGCACCGACGTCAAGTGTATGGCGCTTGCGACCTTTAATGTTAATTTCTACGGGAAGGGTGCCCATGCAGCGCTGGCACCCGACAAGGGCAAAAGCGCGTTCGACGCCATGCTGGCAGCATTTAACGGCATTGAGTTTCTGCGTGAGCATGTGCCGGAAGATGTTAAAATGCATTACACCGTCACGCAGCTCCCCGGTCCGGCCAATGTTGTGCCCGCTAAAACGACAGGGCAGTTTGTGCTGCGGTCTTTTTCTAAGAAAACGCTGGATAGCGTAATTGTTCGCTTTAAAGAGATTATACAGGGTGCGGCGCTTATCGCTGATGTTACATATGATGTTGAGGAAGAAAAGTTCCTGTACAACAAAATACCGGTATTGGGGCTTAATAAGCTGCTGATGGATAATGCCGCCCTTGCCGATGCGCCAAGACTGTCGCCCCCGCGCGAGCGAACCGGCTCGACCGATTTTGGAAACGTGATGTACGAGGTTCCGGGCAGTTGTATTCGTGTGTCATTCGTGCCAGCCGGAACCGCCTCGCATACACAGGAATATGTGGATGCGGGTAAGTCAGACGCGGCACATAACGCGGTTATCTACGGTGCAAAAGCCATCGCGGGTGCTTCGATGGATCTGATTGCCGACCCTGCGCTCATGGCTCAAATTAAGGCGGAGTTTGTCGAGAACAAAAAGAAATTTCTCTAAAAAGACTGCGAAAGTTAACTTTACCGCAATGTTTTTCAAAAATGCGGTAACGCACCGACGCGGGGTATTATACGGCTATTCCGAAGGGGGCGATACCCTTTCGGGGTGGCCGTTGCCCATTTGGGACGACATAACGAAAGGAAGGTTTGCTATGCGGTTTAAAACATTTGCCATCGATACCGCCTATGATATCGGTGGTGCATTTTTACAGGCGGTTGCCATCCAGTGCTTCATTTCGGGGTGCTACATAGCGCCCGGCGGTGTTTCTGGCATTGCCATTCTGCTGAACTATTTGTTTGCGCTGCCGGTGGGCGTTATGTCGTTTGTTTTGAATATTCCGCTGCTGATGCTCTCGTGGCTGTATCTGGGGCACGTTTCGACGCTTAAAACGCTTAAAACAGTGGCGATTATGGCGTTGGTGCAGGATGCGCTGGTCACACCGTTTTTTCCAGCCATTGCGGGGGAGCGCATTGTGCTTGCAGCTTTCGGCGGCGTATTTGCAGGCATGGGCATGGCGATGATCTTCATGCGCGATTCCACCACCGGCGGCATGGATATTGCAGCCAAGCTTGTGCAGCGCGCCGCGCCGCATTTTCAGATTGGTCACGCCCTCATGCTGGTGGATTGTCTGGTCGTCGGGGCCTCAGTGGCAGTTTATAGGAATATCGACACAGCCTTTTACGGCTTGCTGTGCATTGTCTGTACCACTCAGACCATCGACATGCTGATCTACGGCATGAAGCGCAGCACGATGGTCACGGTTATTTCTAATAAAAACGCAGAGATTGCCGCTGACATTATTGCAAAGCTTGACCGCAGTGCGACGTTTTTAAAAAGCCGCGGTGCATTCAGCCATTGCGACAGCGAGGCGCTGCTCTGCGTCGTCGATAAAAAGCAGTTCCACCGTGTCAAGCAGATTATAGACGCCCGCGATGAACATGCCTTTGTCATCGTGTCTGAAACCAAAGAGGTTTACGGCGAAGGATTTTTAAATAACAGCCAAAACAATGTGTAAGCCTTCAAGTCCACAAAGGCTTGCCGTTTTATCAACAGGTCATCCAGGTACCCATAGCGGTGCCGCGGGCATGGCCGATGCTCCGTCCTGGCGGCTCAGCCGCTGCTTGGACGGAGCTTTTTTGTTTGACACGTGGTGTGAAAAGAAAGCGGTACGCGGGAGAATAATCCGCCTTCTATGCGCGATAGACTATAAAATAGGACAGCGGCTGTTTAAAACAACCGCTGCCATATTTATCAAAAAACGAGGGCCTGTTTTACAAAAAGTTGACATAAAGCAAACGCTTTTGAGAGTTGCGCGTTTTAGCAAACTGAACTGCCGCTTCAAGTGGCATCGGGGTACCCCCTTGCAGGGGTTCCCACGCTTATTGAACCATAAAAATACGTATGGGACGCTGTCCCTGACCCTGTCACCTTTTAAAAAAGGTGAACGAAAACTTCTGTTATGTGCCATATTTTAAGTGTTGTACGTTCTTTAATAGGCTGACCGATGCCGCCTAAAGCTTTCTGCCCTCAACGTGTGCCGACATCTATTTAACAGTAGCAGGGGTCTTTTCCTCAGCCTTCAAGTAAACAAACCAATATCCGACGCCGAGCAGGACACCCGCAACCAAATTGCCCAGCGTAACCGGAATCAAATTAGTTATAAAAAAGTTGCCCCAGGTCAGCTCGGCCAAGTGCGCGGTGGCACTGGCGGCATAGGTGGCATTTTGCAAAGCGAACAATCCGGCGGGAATATAGTACATGTTAGCGATGCAATGCTCAAAGCCGCACAAGACAAACAGCATAGTCGGAAAAAACAGGCATTGAATCTTTCCGGCGGCATCCTTGGCGGCATAAGCCATCCATACGGCCAGACACACCAGAAAATTGCACAGAATGCCTCTGATAAACGCGTCACCGAAGCTAAGGCTGCATTTGGCGTTTGCGGTGTAAATAGCGGCTGCTGCATAACCGTTGTCGAACAGGCTCAGGGTGTGCCCGGCATTGACCAGCCAAGCGATCAGCATGGCACCAGCCATGTTGCCGAAATAAACAACAACCAGATTGTACACCATGCCCTTGAGCTTACAAGCTTTGTTTAAAACAGCAATCGCAATTAGGCAGTTGCCGGTAAACAGCTCGCCGCCCGCGATCAGAACCATAGCCAGTCCGGCGGGAAAGATGCAAGCGCCCACCAGCTTTGCAACCGACGCCTCCGGTATTGAAACCGATGCAACCGTTGCGCCGACACCGGCAAGGGCGATAAAAATTCCGCCTAAAAACGCAAGGACAAAAAGTCTGGCAAAGGGTCGGCCCACCTTTTTTATGCCGGTGGCAACAAAACCCTGCGCTATTTCCTGAGGATTGTTCATTTCGACGTTCTCCTTAAAGCATATTTATTTTAAGTTAAACGGGGTAAAATGCAGCCTTTATGTCCTGCT
>DATMYZ010000107.1:0-16889 GCA_035560675.1 Clostridia bacterium | reverse complement strand
GCAATATAACAATTGATGCAAGGCTGTTTAGAAGCCGCAATTTGAAAGGGGTAAATTATTATGGAGTACAAGCTTAAAAACATGTCGTGGTCTGAATTTGCAGAGCGCAGCAAAACCGCCAAAACGATTATCATTCCATCGGGGGCCTGCGAGGTTTATGGTCCGCATCTGCCGTTGGGCAGCGATATTATCGTCGCAGAAAAAATTTCGGAGCTAGTTGCCAAAGAAGTCAACGGCATTGTGGCCCCCTGCGTCGAGGTTGGCCAGTCCAAGAGCCTGACCGATTTCCCTGGCACTATTGCTATTTCAGCCGCTGCACTGACCGCAGTTTATCGCGACATCATCGAAGAGTTCATCCGCCTTGGCTTTAAGAATTTCTTTGTAATCAACACCCACCTGCACAACACCCAGCCGCTGAACGAGGTTATGGAGGATATGCGCATCAAGCACGGCATTCGCTATGGCCAGATTGGCTGGTGGCAGTATATTCCGTCCTTTACCAGCGATGTGTTCGAGCATGCAACCCCCCATACCCACGCCAGCGAGGCGGGTACCTCGGTGCTGCTGCATCTTGCCCCTGAGCTGGTTGACATGACGAAAGCCCCCAATTCCCCCAACGAATATGCCGATGCATGGCCCACTATCACCAAGAGCGTGACCTACGGCAGCTATACCAAGACCGGCACACTGGGCGACGCCACGCTCGGCTCGGCCGAAAAGGGACGCATTGCTGTTGAGCGCGGCGTCAAAGAGATTGTTGCTTGCATTAAAGGCTATTTAGAGCAGTAAATACAATATACATGCTTGCGGGCCGTGCGGCTTAAAAGCTTAAGCCGAAAGCATGTAAAATTTGATTTGTCACGGTCCTGTTTGGAAGCAGTTACCTAAGGATGTCCCCGGTTTATTTCTGGCGTGTTCGGCCGTTAGATTTTGAATTCGCAGTGTAAAAGTAGTCAGAAGCTATCTAGGACGCAACGCGGCGCAAAAATTCTTGGCCCTGCACGCTTTCTCATAAACCGGCTGGTCCTATACAAACGCATTTGAGAAGGAGCAAACAAATGAAAAAGCTGACAGCAATTATTTTGGCGGCACTTGTTCTTCTTTCGGTTGCAGGATGCAACAGCGCCTCTTCTTCTGCCCCACAGGCCACGACAAGCACTTCAGGAGGCGCCTCATCCGCTTCTGAAGGCTATGACAAGGTCAAACTTAAGATGAGTTTTTCGGGCACCGACGCCGGTATTGACGGCCTGGTCGCTGCAAAAATGAAAGAAATGCTCGCGGAAAAAAGCGGCGGTGCCGTGACGCTGGAGACCTTTGGTAATGCACAGCTGGCATCAGGCAACATGCAGCGTCAGGTTGAGCTGCTGATTGCGGGCGGCAGCTTTGAGCTGGGCATCATCGCTGAAACGGTTATGGCTGATGTGGACAAATCGCTTTATGTCACCAATATTCCGTTCTCGTTTGCTTCTTATGAAGAAGCGTACAAAATGGCCGATTCCACCGGCGGCGAATGGTCCAAAAAGAAGCTGGCCGAGCACGGCATTGTGCGCATCGACTGTTTTTCAAACGGCATTATGCATCTGACCAACAACAAGCGTGCCATTAAAACACCCGCCGATTTGGCTGGCCTGAAAATGCGCACCTACGGCGATGTGCAGATGTCTCTAATGAAGGAGCTGGGTGCTGACCCCATCAACATGAACTGGAGCGAGGTCTATTCCGCCATGCAGATGGGTACCATTGACGGCCACATGAATGGCTATCAGACGATAGACTCCGCAAGCATTTTCGAGGTTCAGCCCTACCTGACAGAAGCCAGCGTGATCTGGTCTGCTTATGATATTGTTGCCAGTCAGAAATCTTGGGACAAGCTCAGCCCCAAGACCCAAGAGCTGATTATGTCTGTTTCCCGCGAGGCGGCGCTGTGGGGCAGAGAATACATGAGCGAAAAAGAAGCCACCATCAAAGAGAAGTTTACGACGGCCGGCGTAACCATTACTACGCTTACCCAGGCCGAGCTTGACGCCTTTAAGCAGGCGGCGTCTCAGACCCGCAAAAGCTTTATGGAGCAGTGCGGCGAAGAGGCCTGTACCGCATGGGGCATCTAATATTGGTTTGAAACACGACTTCCCGCAGGCCAATACCTGCGGGAAGCTATTAAAAGGAAGTGAATTATGAAACGCTCGCACAATGTGGAAGAGGTTATTTCTATCGCAGTGTTTCTGGTGATGCTTTCCATCACCTTTATGAACGTTATATCGCGTTATCTGCTGCATATGTCGCTTTCCTTTACTGAGGAGCTCGTCGCGGTGCTGTTTGTGCTGCTTTCCACCATTGGCGGCGCACTGGCCGCCAAGGATAACTCGCATTATACATTGGATCTCATCACGGGTAGTCTGTCGCCTGAGAAACGCAAAAAGATGCTGGCCTTTGATTCGCTGCTGTCGATTCTGGCCTGTGGCATCTTGGCGGTTACGGGTGCGCAAATGGTGCTCCAGCAGTTTGCAATAGGCGGATTATCTTATTCTTTAAAAATTCCGGAGTGGATTTACGGCAGCTTTGTTCCGGTCGGATGTTTGTTTATGTTGGCCCGGTTTGTACAATCGGCTATCCAGGGCTGGAAGAAGGGCAAGGAGGATAAGCAATGACTGCTGTTGTAATGCTTGCGGTATTTTCAATTATTATCGCTATTGGTGCACCCATCGGTACCGCGATGTGCCTTTCAAGCGTGGCAGCTCTGCTCAGTGAGGGCATGAGCCTGACCATGATTCCCTATAATTATTACGCCGCTATCAGCAAGTTTTTGCTGCTTGCAATCCCGTTCTTTATTCTGGGCGGCAATATTATGGAAAAGGCCGGCATATCCGGCAAGCTCATTGATTTTGCACAGTCCTTTGTGGGGCACATTAAGGGCGGTCTGGCCATGGTGTGCGTTATCGTCGCCTGCTTCTTTGCGGCTATTTCCGGCTCTGGCCCCGCTACTGTTGCGGCGCTGGGCGCCATCATTATTCCGGCGATGGTCAAGGTTGGCTACACACAGGGCGATTCGGCAGCGCTGATGGCGACAGCCGGTGGTATTGGCATCATCATTCCGCCATCAATTTCCTTCGTGGTGTTCAGTTCAATTGCCGGCGTATCTACCGGCACGCTGTTTATGGCGGGCGTTATTCCGGGTCTGCTGATGGGCGCGGGGCTGTTTGTGGCTTCCCGCTGGGTGACGCGCAAAAGCAATCTCGAGCAAATGCCCAAGGTCAGCGCGGCGCACCGCTGGGCCGCTTTCAAGGATGCATTCTGGGGCCTCTTGATGCCGGTCATCATTCTGGGCGGCATTTATGGCGGTATCTTTACCCCGACTGAGGCTGCGGCCGTTTCGGCTGTTTACGGATTGTTTGTCGGCGTGGTGATCTATAAAACCGTTCGCTGGAAGGAATTCAAAAGCATTTTGGTTGATTCGGCAAGGCAGACCGGTGCCATTATGTGGACAGTGGGCAACGCGGCACTCATGTCATGGGTGCTGTCAGTTTCGGGCATTGCTGCCGCCATATCCAACGGCATTATCGCCATGTCGGGCGGACATACGGTGGTTTTCCTGATCATCGTCAATATTATTGTACTGATTGCTGGTTGCTTTATTGACGGTAACTCTATTATGTACATCTTTGTGCCGGTGTTTTTGCCGGTGGCCCTAAAGCTGGGGTATAACCCTGTTGTGCTAGGCGTAGTCATGGTCATGAACGTCGCAATCGGCATGGTGACGCCGCCGGTAGGCTGCAACCTTTATGTAGCCTGCGGCCTTGCGCGCATCGACGTCAAGGAGATTATTAAGCCGGTTGTACCATACATTATCGCGTCGGTAATCGTGCTGCTCGCTATTACCTATGTTCCAGCGATAACGCTGTTCCTGCCGCGGATGCTCGGTGCGGCTTGAAATCTATAACGGAAAGAGGAGAGATTAATGGCAGCAACCTTTGTTTTAGCCCAGATGAATTCCGACGGTGAGCCCGCTGTCAACCTCAAGAATGCTCAGGAAGCGGTCGAAAAGGCCGTCGCGGCCTATAAGCCGGATCTGATGGTGTTCCCCGAGGTCTTTATGAGCCATTTCCCAATTGGCACTGACCGCCAGACCTGCCTTTCAACCGCGCAGAAGCTCGATGGCCCGTTTGTCACCGGCATGGCCGCGTTGGCTAAAAAGCATGGCATCTGGCTGGTGTTCGGCATGAACGAAAAGACCGAAGACCCCACTGACGACCGCAACTATAACACCACGGTCATGCTCAATGCGCAAGGCGAGATTGTCAGCACCTATCGCAAAACTCACCTCTATGACGCCTTTGGCTTTAAAGAGTCGAACGATATCAAGCCGGGTGACGAATTCTTTGAGCCGGTGGAAACACCGTTTGGCAAAATCGGTCTGTTTGTCTGCTACGAGGTGCGCTTCCCCGAGGTGGCACGCTATCAGACGTCAAAGGGTGCAGATATCATCATCATGCCCACCGCGTGGATTCGTGGCGACCTCAAGAGCCACCACTTCAGAACACTGATCACGGCGCGTGCCATTGAAAACACCGTTTATATGGTGGCCTGTGACCAGATTGGCCAAAACTGCATCGGCGAAAGCGTTGTCGTGGACCCGATGGGCGTGCCGGTGGCCTGCGGCGGCGAGTGTGTCGAGCTGATCCCCTGTTATATTGACCTAGAGCGCGTGGCCGCCGTGCGCAAAAAGCTGCCCGCCTATAAGGATAGAAGACCGGCGCTTTACACGATTTGACGATTATTTATTGGTTCTAAAACGGACGGGGGACAATGCTGATTGTCTCCCGTCCGTTTTAGGCGCTTTTCATATAGGGTCATTTAAATGGAGCGGTCGCAACGCTATAAAACGCTGCGGCCGCTCTGAAAATTGTTGAAGCTCCCAACAACATGGGCTAAAGTGGCGGATAAAGAGAGGCACTGAAATAATTATCACGTTCCACCTTGCAAACTCTGATGGCATACTCAGAATACCACAGTTTCTTACCAGCTTCCTGCGCCTTCATATGCGGCGGATGATGCTTCCATGCCTCAATGCTTTTAAGAGAGTCCCAATAAGAGATGGTCATGCCGAAACCGTCGGGGCCGCGAACACTCTCCGCGCCCAAGAACCCCTTTTGTTCGGACACAATCTTCATGAGCGAATCGCCTATTTGCCCATATCCGTTGTCATCCGGCGTTCTGATCGATGTAAAAATAACGGCATAATAAGGTGCCGAGGGGGCTTTTACAATTTCGCTCATCATAATATCCCCTTAAATTTGAGCTGCATTCTATTTTTTGGCGCATTCCGCTACAAAACGGTTAAAAATCTTTTGGTTTTCCTTGCAGGTATACATCATCTCAGGGTGCCACTGGGTTGCCAGCACCATGCGTGCACCGACAATCTCCATAGCTTCAACGGTGCCATCTTCGGCCGTAGCGGTGACGGTAAAGCCCTCCGCAATGTGGTTGACGGCCTGGTGATGGAAGGAGTTGACCGCCAGTGTATCCGATCCGATGATGTCTGCAATCAGGCTTTTTGCGGTCAGCCGAACCTTATGTACCGGGTGGGTGATGGGGCAGCAGCCGACGAAATGATCCTTGTACCCAGCCTTGCCCAAGTCCTGGTGCAGCGTGCCGCCCATGGCCACGTTCATAATCTGAATGCCGCGACAAATGCCAAGCAGCGGCTTATTCGTTTTAGAAATAACGGCACGGGTCAGCGCAATATCCTGCGCGTCGCGCTCCGGCACGATGGCGCCGACATCTTTGGTAATAAACTCGCCGTAAAGGCTGGGGTCAACGTCGTTACCGCCTGAGATCAGCACGCCGTCCAGATGCTCAAGCGCCTCGAGCATGGTGTCTTCGCTATGATAAATGGGTAACATTACCGGTATTCCACCGGCGTTTTCAATGGCGCGGACATATTCGTCAGCCAGCATGTGCCATTCCTGACCCGGCAGGCCGTAGTGGGTAGTCATTCCAGGCTCGTCATCGTGAGAAAAGTTGCAGGTAATTCCTATAAGCGGTTTCAAAAAATATCCCTCTTTTTCTAGCTTGTCTATAGTGGAAATTTGCAAATGCGACGCATTAGTCGGCTGTTTTATTTGCAACGCTGCTGAAATATTCCTTGGTCAGGGCACGGACATCCTTAAACATGATGCACAGGCCGAACATGTTGATGATGATGATCATCGCGTTGCCGAAATCCAGCAACTGAATCAGCACACCGAGCGAGACAACACTGCCGATGAACAACATGGCGCAGTAGGCCAAACGGGTAATCTTAGCCCCAAGCTGTCCCCAGAGCGCGTCCGCCATCTTTTCGCCGTAGTAAACAAATACGATAACGGTGGACAGCACAAAGAGGAACAGCGATACGGAAACAATGATGCTGCCGACAGCACCAAGGTTCTGCTTAAAGGCGGTAACAGCGATAGAGCCGCCCTGATCGGCAGACATCGTCTTCCAGACGCCGGAGCATAACACGGTCAGCGCAGTGACGGTGCAGACGATAAGCGTGTCAAAGAACACTTCAAACACACCCCACATGCCCTGCTGCACCGGGTGCTTAACTTCTGCATTGCAGTGTGCAATAGAGGTCAGGCCGTTGCCGGAGTCGTTGGAGTAGATGCCGCGCGAAACGCCCCAGCGCACCGCCATGGCGAGCGAAGCGCCACCAAAGCCGCCGGTCGCCGCAGTTCCGGTGAAGGCGCCTGCAAAGATCGACGCAAAAACGCCCGGAAGGCTGGACGCGTTGATGATGATAATTGCAATACCGCCTGCCATGTAAAGAATGGACATGAAGGGGATCATTTTTTCGGTGACCTGAACGATACGGGTAACACCGCCATAAACAACAACAACAACGATGGCGACAATGAACAGCGTGCAGGCCAGCTTGGGCACGCCGAGAGCAGCCATGGTATCACCAAGTGAAGAGGCTTGCACTGAAGAAGCGACTGCCAGCTGCGGAATGGCGACAAGAGCAAACAGTGCGCCCAGCCACTTGATGCCGGTGCCCTTTGACAGATAGGTCATCGGGCCGCCCACCCATTCGCCTTTTTCGTTCTTTTCGCGATATTTCATCGCGATGGTGACCTCGGAATATTTGATGATGGAGGCAACAAGTCCGACTAGCCACATCCAGAACACGGCGCCCGGGCCGCCGTAGGCGATAGCCAGCGCAACACCGACGATGTTACCGGTGCCCAGCGTGGTGGCAAGCGCGGTAGTCAGCGCCTGGTAGCCCGAAATTTTTCCGCTTGCGCTTTTGTCGCTAAAAGCCTTGCCAATGGTGTTTTTAAGGATATAGGGCAGCTTAAGAAACTGGAACCCGCCGAGCAGCACGGTAAAAACCAGGCCGCCGCCGACCAGTAGAATGAGCATTGGCAAACCCCATAGCCAATTGGTAAAGGAAAGAATTGCAGCTAACATAATACAAAACACCCTTTCTGAATTTCAGGCAGCCAGCGGCGCCGCATTGCTGCCCTGCTAAAAGAATAACATGCAGGAAAAGCTACACGTCAATGCAAAAAAGCGGACAAATTTGTCGGATCGCAGACGGCGATACGCAAAGCTTTCAGAAAGGGTGCCTATTTCAAAACAGTGTGGACTGCACTCCACAAAAATTTGTATATCATTACCCATGCCGTTTGGCGTGATAGTAAGAAATTGACAGCGGTTCTCCGTCAACATGACAAGAAAACGAGAAATTATTCGGCGTTTTATCCATGCCGTCGAGCGCTTCCCATTGAAAGAGGCCGTCCTGGCCTTGGTAATATTCACGAAGGCATTTGTCGCAAAAAGCATCTTTGCCACTTTCAGGATACTTCTTGTGCAGCATTCGCAACGATTTGGAACCGGAGGGCAGACTGAGCAGCGTGCCGAGCACCTCGCTGCCAGGCGCAAGGTAGCGCGCGACATCGTCGATCAAAAAATTTTTAAAATATAGCTGATGCTCGTTCTCACCAAAAAAGTTGATGAGTAGATTAACGCAGCCGTCGCGCAGCGGAAAATCAACCGAGGCATCGGCAATAAAAAGAATGTTCATGTCGCTATCCAGCAATTCAATGAGCTTTTTGTACATCTGTATCGTTTCAATATATTTGTCGATAATCACATAGGTACAATCGTTTTTGAGCATTTTAAAGTGGTTATATAAAAAGAAATAGCCGTTGACATGCATTTCCATCACGAGCTTGCCCGAAAGGTCCAACGCGTCCATCCGGGTGAGAAAGCGGTCTGCGCAGGTGTGAAAGCATCGGTAAAAACTGTCCGGCAGGCCCTTGTAGAGTGCGCGCTGCAAATCGGGCGAATCGGCGCTGCCGTTGTAGCGGTTGCCGGTGTCGATGATGCCATCGGCAATTTCGGCGTGATAGCCGCAGGTGCAACTCAAACGTCCCCCAAACACATAAGGGTAGGTAAAATCGCCATCGGCAAGATGCAGCGGGCTATGGCAGCGCGGGCAGACGAGATATTTGAGCGCATCAACCGGCACGCCCAGCCGCCGCGGAGAGGCCACCGGCGTGTTGATAGCCGCAATTTCCTTTTGTACCAGCGCCTTGGCGTCCTGAAGCTCCGCAATATGCGTGTCCAGCGCCTCGGTGCGCTGGTGCAGCAGGTTTAGATAATCGCAGAAGGTTTCAGGCTCGTTCCAGTTAGAAAGCCGCCGTATACGCACGATATACTGAATATCCCGAATGGGAAAGTGCATGGCCTTCAGCTTTTGAATATAGCGCAGGTCTTCGACTTCGCGCTCGGTAAAGTCGTTGCTGTTGCCCTTTGGCTGTGGAATTAGCAGGCCGAGGCGGGTGTAATATTGAATGGTATCCTTTGGCACCTTGCAAATCGCCGCAAGCTGACTGATTTTCATGCGTCGGCCTCCTTCAAAATTGTGTTTTGTGAAGTGTGTGCCCTGAGTATAGCAGACGGTGTCAAAAACATCAAATGGCTTGCTGAAAAAGTTTTCCGCACGCTTTTGACGATACAGCGTCATTTCGTATCGCTGGGACAGCTCGTCCCAAAAATCCGGCATTTAATTTTTTAAAGTCCTGTGATACACTATAAGAAAAGAAAAAGGGAGGGGATTCTGTGGGCAAAACGGCTATTGTGGTGGATGACGAGCCGATCATCCGGCTCGATCTTTCGCAGATGCTTGAAGAGTTGGGTCTGACGGTTGTAGCCGATGCAGCCGACGGCTTTGACGCGGTGGAAGCCTGCCGCCTGCACGCCCCCGATGTGGTTTTGTTAGATTTAAACATGCCGGTGTTTGATGGGTTGAGTGCGGCTGAAACGATTATCAGCGAATCGCTGGCCGGGGCGGTGGTGGCGGTGACCGCCTTTGCCGACCCACCGTTTATCGAACGTGCGGTAGCAATCGGCGTGACAGGCTATATTGTCAAGCCGATTGAGCAGAGGCTGCTATTGCCCGCCATTGAGGTGGCGTTCGCACAGTCTTCCAGACTGCGCGCTGCCCAAAATGACGTGCAGGCAGCTGAGAAAAAGCTCGCCGGGCTGCGTCAGATTGACCACGCCAAGACGCTGCTGGCTAAAGAAAAGCAGATAACCGAGGCGGAGGCTTACCGCGAGCTGCAACAGATGGCAATGACCAAACGCTGTTCGATGGCGCAGCTGGCAGAAGCTCTGGTAGAGCGCAGCACCGGACGTGCGGCGATCAATGACGCCAAGACACTGCTCATGAAAAAGCGGGGGCTTTCAGAACAAAACGCCCATGCGCTGTTGGCAAAGATGGCGGGGCAAGAAAAGAAAAGCCTTGCCGAAATTGCCCGCGATGTAGTGAAAAAAGGGGGCGTGTCATAATGACGCAGCCATTGGTTGAACGCGCGGAGCTGACCGCAGCGGAATGCAAACAGCTTGTGCTTCTGGCCGATGCGCAGCAGTATTCAGCCGATTTGTTTGGAGCCGATATTTTCATTGACTGCATGGACAAGGCCACGGGCCTCATGTATGTGGCGGCGCAGGCTTCCCCAGGGTTCGGGCTTTCGGCTTACCGTGAGACGGCAGTGGGCAAAGAAGCCGCACGCGAAAACGAGCCCGCCGTGTACCACGCCCTTGAGACCGGGCTACCGGTGCGAGACCTCAAGGCGGTCACGCAAGAGCATAAAACCGTCCGGCAGGATGCAGTGCCCATTAAAAGCTGCGAGACGGGCGCAGTCATTGCGGTGCTCATCAGTGAGCGTGATGTCAGCCGCCATGTCAACAAAGCGAAAAAGTACGAGGCGCTCGCCCGTATGGCCGAGACGGGCACACCGCAGGCCGAGCTGCTTTCCGGCGATCTGGCACTGCGAGAAATTCATCACCGAGTCAAAAACAATCTGCAAATGGTGGCAAGCATCATGAACCTACAAAGCCGCCGCACCGATAACGATGAAGTGAAGCTGGCATTTAGAGAAAATACCGCGCGTGTTCTGAGCATTGCAGCCATCCACGACCTGTTGACCCGCGGCGACGAGGCACCGGTGTCGCTGGCCGAGCTTTTTGACAAACTGCGCCGCAATATTCAGCCCTTGTTTGGCGAAAACCGCCTTGTGGAAATTGCAATTGAGGGCGATTCGCTTTTAGTTTTGCCCAATCGAGCCACCGATATTGCGCTGGTGGTCAACGAACTGGTTTCGAACTCGCTGGAGCATGGTTTTGCCGAGGGTCAACCGGGTAAAATAACCATTCTGCTCAGCGCGGGGGTGCGCTTTAACACCATCACAGTCAAGGATAACGGCAGCGGATTTGACATCTCGCACCGCAGCAGCGGCAGTCTGGGGTTGTCTATCGTGACCATGACGGTGCGCGACAAGCTTGGCGGTAAACTGCGTTTTTCTTCGGATGAAAATGGTACGACTGCAGCGTTTGACTTTTTAAACGACGGGTGATATAATATCATCCAAATACTTAACTGAATAGCATGTGGCACAATAGGGTGCTGCATTAAAGGCAACAGGGCCTGACCCGATGGTTTTTCCACCGGGCCAGGTCTTGTTTTGTTTTTTCTAAGACCGGCAAAGGAGGTGCGCCGTGGACACAAATTCGATACTCAGCGTAGGCATAGATGTCGGCACATCCACTACCGGCATGGTGGTCAGCCGCATGACGGTTGAAAACACCGCCGCCTGCTTTGCGGTGCCGCATGTGGCCATTACCGGCCACGAGATCATTTATCGCGGCAACATCTATGCCACCCCACAGACCGACGGCGAAAACCTCGATATTGCTGCACTGCAAAAGATGATTCAGGCCGAGTATGCGACCGCAGGCATTACACCCGAAACGGTGGACACCGGCGCGGTCATTATCACGGGCGAATCCTCCCGTAAAGAAAATGCCGCGTTGGTCACCGGCACGCTCAGCGGCATTGCAGGCGAGTTTGTGGTGGCAACCGCAGGCCCCGACCTTGAATCGGTCATTGCGGCCAAGGGCGCGGGCGCGCAGCAGCTTTCAATTGATAAAAGCTGCACCGTCGTCAATATCGACATCGGCGGTGGCACCTCGAACATTGCGGCTTTTTGTTGCGGCGATCTGGTTTTCAAAAGCTGCTACGACATCGGGGGACGGCTGTTGCGGATCAATGAGGCCGGAATAATAACCTACGTCAGCCCAAGGCTGACCGTCGTGGCCGAGTCGCTCAGGCTTGCGCTTAGAACAGGGCAGCGAGCTGACCTACCCACTCTTAAAGTCGTTACTGCGCGCATGGCCGGTGTTCTGGCCGAAGCTATTGGACTGTGCGCATCCACGCCGCTGTGCGAAGCGATGCGCACCCAAACCGCATCGCCCTTTATCCCCGAAGCGGCGGCAGACGCCGTCACCTTCTCGGGCGGCGTGGCAAGCGCGTATTACACGTCCGGCGCAGAGCCGTTTTTATATGGGGATATCGGCATTCTGCTCGCGCGGGCACTGCACGAAAACGCCTTCTTTCAAAAAACTACAGTATTGACGCCGAAAGAAACCATACGTGCAACAGTTATTGGCGCGGGCAGCTACACCACCACCATCAGCGGCAGCACCATCGATTATTCCGAGGCACGGCTGTTCCCGATGAAAAATATTCCGGCGGTGCTGCCAGACGAAGCGGTCCAACGACAGGCGTTGGCGGGTCAATCTGACGGGCTGGCACAGGCACTGCGCTGGTCGTCAAAACAAAGCGACGCCGACCGCATGATTCTTTGCTTTAATAACATCGATAATCCCACTTACTTGCAAATCGGTCGGCTGGCGCAGGCAGTATTGGATGCCTTTACTGACGCTGCGCCGGACGCGCCGATACTGGTTCTGACACGAGCCGATTTTGCTAAGGTTCTAGGGCAGGCGATCAAGCGCCGTGCGCCAAAGAGTGCCGGCGTCATTTGCATTGACAGCGTCTGGGTCGAACAGGGGGATTATCTAGATTTAGGCCGCCCGCTGGCGGGAGGCACCGCCATTCCGGTGGTGGTCAAAACACTCATTTTTGGCTAGGGGCTGTTTTTAAAATAAAAAAATCCGAGCTTATCACAAATGGCACAGGGAGGCGTTAACTTGAATTTAAAAACCACCCTTGCGGGCGAAAGCTATCAATTTTCTTCAGTTAAAGAGGTGCTGGCAAAAGCGAACGAGCAAAAGTCCGGCGACCTTCTAGCAGGGCTTGCACCCCAAAACGACCGCGAGCGTATTGCGGCGAAACAGGTGCTCAGTGAGTTGCTCATGCGCGATCTAAGAGAAAATCCCGCTGTCGATTACGACGAAGATGACGTGACCCGCATGGATCAGGATGGCGTGGACTCAGCGGTCTATGACGGCATTAAAAACTGGTCGGTGGCAGAATTTCGCGAGTGGCTGCTAGATTATAAGACCACCGAGTCGGACATCAAGCGCATCTCTCTCGCGCTGACCGCCGAAATGGTTGCCGGTGTGACTAAGCTGATGTCCAATTTAGATCTAATCTATTGCGCGAACAAAATACGTGTGGAGGCGACCTGCAATACCACCATTGGCATGCGCGGCACCTTTTCGACTCGCTTGCAGCCTAACCATCCTACCGACGACGTCGAGGGCATTACGGCGTCGCTGTTTGAGGGGCTCTCCTACGGGTCGGGTGACGCACTGCTGGGGCTAAACCCGGTCAACGATTCCGCCGCCAGCTGTGCTGAGGTGCTCAAGCGCTTTGACGAGGTGAAAAACCGCTGGCAGATTCCCACGCAAATCTGCGTGCTGGCGCATATTACGACGCAGATGCAGGCTGTGCGCAACGGTGCCCCTACCGACCTGATCTTTCAGAGCATCGCAGGCTCTCAAAAGGGTAACGAGGCGTTCGGCTTTACGACCGACACGGTTCGAGAGGCACAGCAGCTTCTGCGAGAGCGTGGTACCGCCAAAGGTGAAAATCGGCTGTATTTTGAGACTGGCCAGGGGTCGGAATTATCCTCAAACGCGCATTACGGCACCGATCAGGTGACGATGGAGGCGCGCTGCTACGCCTTTGCCAAGCAGTTTAGGCCGTTTATGGTCAATACGGTCGTTGGCTTTATCGGCCCGGAATATCTCTACGACAGCAAGCAGGTTATCCGCGCGGGGCTTGAGGATCACTTCATGGGCAAGCTGACTGGCATCCCGATGGGGTGCGACTGCTGCTATACCAACCACATGATGGCAGACCAGAACGATATTGAAACGCTGACGCTGATGCTTGGTGCAGCGGGCGTTAATTACGTCATCGGCGTGCCCGCAAGCGACGACATTATGCTCAACTATCAGACCAACGCCTATCACGACGCCAACGCCGTGCGCGAAATTTTGAACCTGCGCCCGATTAAAGAGTTTGAACGCTGGCTGGAGCGCTTAGGGATTATGGAAAACGGCCGCCTGACCGCACGGGCGGGGGACGCCAGCATTTTTGCAGCGAAAGGGGGGCTGTGACACATGGATAAAGAACAACTGGTTCGGCTGGTGACGCAGGAGGTTCTGCGGCAGCTCGCCGCGGCAAAAGCGCCTAAGACTGCTGGAGAAAAGCCCGCCGCGATGCCTGCCCTGCCGTGGGAAAACCCAGAGGCTTCCGCGCAGATGCAAAAACGCACCTCCGCCAGAATTGCCGTGGGCAAGGCCGGGCCGCGGCTGAGAACACAGACGCTGTTAAAATTGCGTGCCGACCACGCCGTGGCGCGAGACGCCGTGTTCCGCGACGTGGATGAATCGCTGCTGCGCGAGATGGATCTTTTTTCGGTGAGCACGTTATGCACCAGCAGAAACGAGCACCTGACCCGACCCGATCTGGGCCGACGCTTTAGCGACGAGGTGCAGCGCGAGATTTCGTCCAAATGTCTGCATTCGCCGCAGGTGCAGGTCTATGTGGCGGATGGTCTGAGCAGTCAGGCGATAGACGCGAACCTGCGCGATATTCTGCCCGCACTGACCGACGGTCTGCAAGATTTCGGCCTGCGCGTCGGAACGCCGTTCTTCGTGAAGTTTGGCCGTGTTCCGGCAATGGATGCCATCTCTGAGCTACTGGACGCTGAAATAACCTGTGTGCTCATTGGCGAGCGCCCGGGGCTGGTGACCGCAAACAGCATGAGCGCCTACATCGCCTACCGTGCGACGGTAGGCATGCCGGAGGCGCGGCGCACGGTCGTTTCAAACATCCACAGCGGGGGCATTCCCGCCGTCGAGGCGGGGGCGCACATCGCGGGTGTCATCAAAAATATTCTTGAACGCAAGGTCAGCGGTGTTGACCTTGGCGCATGATGTAAAGGCGGTGAAGGTATGACAGGCGACAGATTGAAAACAACGGTTTTAAGCGTGCAGTTAATTCCCAACGCCGACCCTGCGCTGCTTAAAGCGCTAAAGGTGCCCAAGGGCTACCCCAGCCTTGGCGTTATCACAACCGACAGCGACGATGTGTCTTACGCCGCGCTGGACGAGGCGACTAAAAAGGCCGGTGTGCGGGTGTCCTACGCACGGTCGATGTACGCGGGCAGCGCCAACGCCAGCACGAAGCTGGCGGGAGAATTTCTCGGCATTCTGGCTGGCCCCGACCCCGAGGAGGTCAAAAGCGGCATGGAGGCTGCGATATCGTTCATTGAAAACGATGCGGCGTTTATCAGCGCCAACGAGGATGATAGCATGGTCTACTTTGCGCACTGCATTTCAGCCTCTGGCAGCTATCTTTCTAAGCAGGCGAAAATTGAGCAAGGCGAAAGTCTGGCCTATTTGATTGCCCCGCCGCTTGAAGCGATGGTGGGGGTGGACGCCGCCTTAAAAATGGCGCAGGTGGAACTAAAGGTCTTCTATGGCCCGCCCACCGAGACCAACTTTGCCGGCGCGCTGCTGACCGGCGATCAGGCCGCATGCAAGGCCGCGTGCGACGCCTTTGCAGATACCGTTATCAAAATTGCAAACCGCCCGCTGGGGCTGTGAAAATATAGAAGGGAAGGGTGACAATATGGTACTGGATAAGGATTTACAGTCCATTCAGGAAACGCGCGACCTCATTAAAAAGGCGAAGGCTGCGCAAAAGGAATACCAACGCTGGAGCCAGACACAGGTGGATACGCTGGTCAAGGCCATTGCCGACGCCTGCATTGCCAACGCAGAGCCGCTGGCTAAAATGGCGGAAGAAGAAACGGGCTTCGGCCTCTGGCAGGACAAGGCCATCAAAAACCTGTTGGGCAGCAAATATGTCTATGAAGCCATCAAAGACATGAAAACAGTCGGCATCATCAACGACCAGCGCAAGGAGAAAGGCATCATTGAAATTGCGGTGCCGCTTGGCGTGGTGGCGGCACTGATTCCCAGCACAAATCCAACCTCCACCGCCATGTACAAGACGCTCATTTCGCTCAAAGCGGGCAATGCCATCGTCGTTTCACCCCACCCCAACGCGCGGCACTGCATCTTGGAAACGGTTCGGATCATGCGCATCGCCGCCAAGGAGGCAGGCGCGCCGGACGGGCTGATCGGCTGCATCGAAAACGCAACCATTCAGGCGACCGATACACTGATGAAGCACCCCGATACAGGTATGATTCTGGCGACAGGCGGCTCGGCGATGGTCAAGGCGGCGTACAGCTCTGGTAATCCGGCGCTGGGAGTCGGCCCGGGCAACGGCCCGGCGTATATAGAGCGGACGGCGGACATCAAAATGGCGGTCAAGCACATCATGGACAGCAAGACCTTTGACAACGGCACCATATGCGCCTCTGAGCAGTCGGTTGTCACCGAGCAATGCATCAAGGACGAGGTCATGGCTGAAATCAAGCGGCAGGGCGGCTATTTTCTGGATAAGGCACAGTCTGAGAAGCTCGAAAAGGTTATCATGCGTTCCAACAACACCATGAATCCCGCCATTGTTGGCAAAAGCGTGCAGGCCATCGCACGGATGTCGGGCATTCAGGTGCCGGAGGGCACCCGCGTCATCGTTTCGGAGCAGACGCTTGTCGGGCCCAAGTACCCCTATTCGCGCGAAAAGCTCTGCCCGGTTTTGGCGTTTTATGTGGAGCCGGACTGGGAGAGCGCCTGCGAAAAATGCATTGCCATCCTCGAGAACGAGGGCGCAGGCCACACCATGACCATCCATTCTGAGAATGAGGACGTGATCCGCGAATTCGCCCTGAAAAAGCCGGTCTCCCGCCTGTTGGTTAATACGGCAGGTGCACTGGGCGGCGTGGGCGCCACCACTAATCTGGCGCCGGCACTGACGCTGGGCTGCGGTTCGGTGGGCGGTAGCGCCACTTCAGACAACGTAGGGCCGCAAAATCTGTTTAACATTCGTCGGGTGGCGTTTGGCACGCGAGAGCTTGATGATCTGCGCGCACAGACCAGAACACCGGCACCTCCCTGTTGTTGCGAGCCAATAAAACCAGTGGTTCAAGACGACGTAACAGCGGCGGATATTGAAG
>DATMYZ010000106.1:0-4124 GCA_035560675.1 Clostridia bacterium | reverse complement strand
TTGCAGGAGACATCAACAATGCGGTGCGTTATGGCATCCACCACAAATGGAAAAAAGATAATATCGCAGTTTTGCTTGATGGGATTATCGTCCGACACTTTTGCATGACCCACCAAATAGATGGTACTATCCTGATAATCCATGGCGATATTCCTCCTCACATGATGGTTACCGATACAATTTCCGGCCGGTTGTTTACTCTGGGCAGCGGACTGTCGTTGCCAAGTCCGCGGCTGACCAATAGTGACGGGTTGCTGCCGTGCATCCCTTGGCAAAAACGCGGGAATAGACCTTGCCCTGGCGCAAAAAGTGCCAGCCGTTTGCCAAGACGAACCTGTCCACCGTGCGCATGCCCGCATAGCATTAAATCAAATGGGAAACGGCAATAAGAAAGCTCACCAATTAGAGCGTAATACTCAGGAAAATGTGAAAGCACAATGCGCAGGCCATCTTGCTGCGATAAGTCCCGCAAACACGCGCGGTTGTCAGTATATCTTAGCGTCTTGCATGCGGCTCTGACATAATCTAACCGGGAGACGGCCAAGCCTTCATCCAATCCCATTATATGCAAAGGCACTCCGTGAATATTGCCATCAAACTGAGTGTTTTCAAGGACAACTACACCAGCCGCCCTGAATTTTGCGGCGATCTCAGCCCATCGCCCGGAGCGGTGCTCGTGATTGCCCGCAATCAGAAAACAGGGAGCTATGCGGCTAAGCGCACGTAGCGTCTTGACTGTCGCCGAAAGATGGTGGCAGTCGGCGCTAAGTGTGTCGCCAGGAAAAACAATTAAATCCGGTGCCAAATTACGCACCTGTTCTATTAACCGGCTATTGTTTTTGCCAAACTGTTTACCATGCAGATCGGCAAGGCAAACCAGCTTAATAGGCGTCGACAAGCCAATGTCCAGGGCATGGCGGGTCACTTGCAAAACATTGTTCTGATAATACCCATAGGCGGCACCCGCAGCACAAAGCGAAACCGCGCCGGTTATTAAGTGCTTCATAGCGTTTCTCACTCCTGACGGCGATATATAAGCAAGTCAAAGCTCAGCTCGGTCTCCAGTTTGGCAGTCTGTTGCAGGCGCAAGCTGCCCTCAATCGGGGTCTTCCAGTAATAGGGGGTCATGGTGAATAAATCGGCTATCAGGCTGCTATTGGTTAGTGCGGCATGTGTTCGCACCGAAATACGGTCTTTGAAATCAAACCCTGAGTAGGCCGTTTCTTTATAGGCGTTTAAATAGGGCGCGTCGTAGAGCAGCTGCTTTAGGCCTAGCAGATGTCGTTCACTTGCCACCGCCAGTAATAGCATGCCTCCCGGCTTCAGCAAACGGGCAAATTCAGTGGGAACAATTGGCGAAAAGACGCTCAGCAAGACGTCGGCACAGGAATCTTGTAATGGAATATCAAAGCAGCTTGCCACCGCCAGCCGTAATGCCCGGCTGCGTCCGGCCGCGGCCTTGACCGCCAGCTTAGAAATATCAAAACCGCAGACGACAGGCGAATGACATACCCCCTCTGCCGCACAACGGACGGCATCGGTATAATAGCCCTCGCCGCAACCTGCGTCGATCACCAGGGGAGAAACCTTGTCACGCAGCTCCTCCGATATCAGCGAGCAGATGCGATCTCTAAAAGACTGATAAAAGCCCGCCTCCAAAAATCTGCGGCGCGCCGCCACCATCTCGCGGTTGTCACCCGGTAGTTTAGCGTGCATTTTGTTGGATGGCAGCAGATGTACATATCCCTGCGCCGCTTTATCAAAGCTGTGGCCGCCGGTACAGTGAAGTGCGGTGCTTGAATCTTGCAGCGGCGCTTTGCAGATGGGGCAGCGAAAAATACAATCTGTCATAACAAAAAGCCCAACGCAACACCGGGCAGATCCTTTCTTTTAAGCTTTATGCGTAGCGTTGTCGCCCTTAGCTGGCTTGCTTTTTTTGGCGGCAGTTTTTTTTGCCACGCTATATCCAAAGGTGCCAAGCTGCCGCCCAAGCTCGTAATACGCGCCGTGCGCAAAAGCAATAAGGTCGGCATGATTCAGTTGAAGCTTGCCGTTTTTGGCAATCAGGGTTTCATCGGCGTTGACAGCTACAATATCCGCCAGCATCATGTGGTGCGAACCCAGCTCCAGTACATTGATGACACGGCATTCCAGTGAGAGAGGGCTTTCGGCCAGCATAGGGCAATTTAGCTGAGAGGCTGGTTCAGCGGTTAGGTTACACACGGCGAATTTGTCGGTGTCTCGCCCGGAGCGAACCCCGCAAAAATCCACTGCCCGTAAAAGTTGGCGCGTTGTTAGGTTGATGACAAATTCGCCTGAATTGCGTATCAATGGGTAAGAAAACCGCTCCGGTCGGACAGATATATAAGTTTTAGGCGGCTGGGTATTGACAATACCCGTCCATGCCACGGTAAAAATATGAGGCGCATCCAGTGTGCCGCAGGTTACAAGCGCTGCAGGTAGCGGTGCCAAAAGGGTGCTCCCCTTCCAGGTTTGTTTGGCCATACGCTTTAAGACTCCTTTATGTCGCAGCATTCCAGCCGCTGAAAATTCGTTATACAAGGCAATTTTGAAGTGTTTTGAGTCATAGCCAGGTAAACGGTGTTTAATTGAAGACAATATTAATTTTTAGCCTTTTTATTATGCGCTATTTTTAAAAAATTTGCAATAAAGCACATAAAAGAAACCAATAATGATGCGTCTTGCGTGAGGTTTTGTGTCACCCCGAGCACAGGGTGATTCATAGGATGGAGTGAGACTATTCTTGAAAGGAGTTTTTGCTTTGGATTTTCGTCAGCAACAGGCGGCTATGTGCTATCCGTCGCATATGGTTTTGCCCGCAATGGCACAGACAGACGTGACCATGCCGGGAACGGTCACGCTGCCTTTGGCAATGGCATATGTCCCTATGCAGGGTTGGTCACAGACATACGACCCCGCAGTGGGCTTGCAACGCGGAACAGTATTCCCTGAACTGGATCTGCCGTTTATGGTGGTGGGGGGCGTGTGTAAATGATTTTTGATAACATGGCATTACCTTCGAATACACTGCCGCTGGAGAATATCATATCCCCGCAGAATGCCACCAACCTGCAAAACATGTGGGCGGCGCAGAATAACAACCTTATTCCACAGAATGCCACTGCGCTACAAAATATGATGGCGCAGCAGAATGCGGCGACCACACAAAATACTACAGCGTCCACGCAGAACAGTACCGGGTCAACCAATCAGACGCGTAACATGAGCACCGCGGCAACTGCGCAGGCCAACCGAAGCGGCACTAACAACAAAGTGCAGGCGAAGCGACAACTGGCACAATCCTGCTTTGCCGTTCACGAAGCAGTTTTGTATCTAGACACCCACCCCAATGACCAAAATGCTTTGGAGTATTACCGAAGAAAGCAGCAACAACTGATTCAGGCCAGTGATAATTATCAAATGGTTGTCGGTCCAACGCGTGCATGCGCAGTGGACATCAGCTCCGGCAGCTGGCGATGGGTTGAAACACCCTGGCCCTGGGAAACGGAGGAGGATTGATTATGTGGAGCTATGAAAAGCGATTGCAGTTCCCTGTGAACATCACAAACCCCAACCCAAAACTGGCACAGGCCATATTGACACAATATGGCGGGCTAGATAGTTGAATGTTATAACTCAGCCGTAACAAAAAATTTGAATTGAACCAGTGGAACGATTGAAGACAATGTGGTCTACAAAGCCCCGTAAAATCTCATTTTTATCTTCTTCTGACTTTTCAGGATTGCGCAACTCTTTTAAAAGGGTGGCATGCGTTTTTATAAAATGCTCTGTGTCTATGGCGACGGTTGGTTTTACCTTTTTTGCTTCTAAAGAGGCAATAGCTTTTAGCAAACGCTCTTTTTTGGCCTTGTATTCTTCCAGCGAGTCTATGCCGTCCTCGTAGGCGGCTTTTATTCTTTCGAGCTTTTGTTTTTCGCGTTTAATTTGGTCTTGTATCAGTTTGTCATCTGCGCTGGGCGTTTCATGCTTGCGCGGTATGATCATTAAATTAGAAGTGCGAAAAGCATCTTCAAGGCCAGAAAGCACCATTTCATTTATAGTAGCAAAATTAATGTAGTGAGATTCTTTGCACACGCCATGAG
>DATMYZ010000105.1:0-3454 GCA_035560675.1 Clostridia bacterium | reverse complement strand
AATAATATGCGTATTATTCATCTTGAATTGCCGCATGACGGATGATATACTGAATGGACTGAAAGGAAATATTGCAATTGAGTTTCAATATGCAATATTCCATTCGCCGATATACTATCTGATCGTTTCTGGCGCGACCCTCTCCGCATACTAGCAACGATTAACCAGAAAGGTGATTTTATGGAATCCTATCGTTTTATCTTTGATGTTGCCATTATTCTTCTGGTAACAAAGTCCTTTTCCATTCTTACAAAAAAAGCGGATATGCCACAGGTGGTGGGTGCGCTTGTAGCTGGTCTTCTGTTGGGTCCAAGCTTACTGGGCTTGGTGCAACCCTCTGATTTTATGAATCAAGTCTCTGAGCTTGGTGTTATTGTACTGATGTTCGGTGCTGGGTTGCAGACCGACATCAAAGAGCTGCGACGCTCCGGTAAGGCCGCCTTTTTTATTGCGCTTTGCGGTGTGATTGTACCTTTAGCTGGCGGCTATTTTCTTGCCGCCATATTTAACAGAGGACATGAAGTCGTTCTTGAAAACCTGTTTGTGGGCACAGTACTCACCGCTACTTCAGTTTCAATCACCGTAGAAACCCTCAAGGAGATGGGTAAGCTTTCTACAAACTCCGGCAATGCTATCCTTGGTGCAGCGCTGATAGATGATATTATTGGTCTGGTGCTGCTCACGCTGGTCACTGGTGCAGCCGATGAAACAGTAAGCATTATAACTGTCATCCTTAAGGTTGTCGCTTTCTTTGCTGTCAGCCTTCTGCTGGGCGGCTTTTTCCACAAGCTTATTCAGATGTGGATGAACTCTGCCTCTTGGAACCGAAAGCGATTTGCCATCATATCGTTGGCATTCTGCTTTTTCTATGCGTATATTGCGGAGGCGGTTTTCGGTGTTGCAGATATCACGGGCGCATTTATTGCGGGCCTGATTATCTCAAATACCACCCGAGCAACTTATGTCTCCTCGCGCTGTGATATATTGTCTTATATGCTGCTCTCGCCGATATTCTTTGCAGGAATTGGCCTCAAGGTCTCTCGCACGGCTCTCAGCATGGATACAATTGTTCTGTCTTTGAGCCTTCTAGTCATAGCAGTCATAACCAAAATTGTCGGTTGCGGTCTGGGTGCCAAATTGTGCGGCTATACCAAAGACGAATCTCTCCGCATTGGTGTCGGTATGATTTCGCGCGGCGAGGTGGCTTTGATTGTTGCGAATAAAGGCATCGCCACCGGACTGATGAACACCATATTTCTCATTCCACTTGTGCTGGTGGTCGTTGGTACGACCATAGTAACGCCTATACTGTTGCGTCTTGTCTATCCCAAAGGCAAGGTTAGCCAGTACGACGATTTGGTTCATAGCGAGCTCGTCGAAGGCTACAGCGAGGTCAGAGATTTTGACCTTGCCTCTCAGACCATGCTGGATATGCATCGTGAGTTACAGGGGAGCGAAGTAAAAAAGCAAGAAAAATAGATGCGATTAGATCGGCATGGTCGGTTCCTCTTATGCGAATTATAAAATCCCAAGTTTCCTTTGTTCAGCTTGGCCTGATAATGAATACGGAAAGCACTACTATTTCAGGGGCTTCAATAAACTGAGCTTTAGCTGCCAAACAACATCTTTCAGGCGACTGAAAGGTGTTGTTTATGTTTTGCGGCGGTGTGTTTTATTGTATAACGGTGGAGATAATTTGCCGCGTACTAAAATGCGGGCTTGATCAGGATGCCAGTTATGACAATCCTGATCAAGCCCGAATGGATACCTTTAATAACGTTGATGCCTATTACAATACCAAGCGTTTTCATTCTGCATTAGGGTAGCTAAGCCCGCCAGTTTAGAATACCAAAATCTTATACGTTTAACTACGTCTTTCATTTTTTGATGTCTCTAGGGGGACATTTTCTTTAAATGTCTGTTTTAGAGTTTAGTTCAATCTGTTGATTGCAGAAGTTCGCCTGCCTATTTAAAAAACTCCTAATTTCTAAGCTTGTGCAATCACCATCATGCGGTCAAATTTATCAACCTTCGCCTGCGCCGCGCTCAATTCGTTTTCCAATCTTTCACGCTCCGCTTTTTCGGCGTTGTATAGAGTCTTATAATCCGGTTCATCCTCCACAGCCAACCCATTGAGTCCTGCCTGTGCAATGAGCGTCGGATAGTCTCTGTAGCAATAGTTACGATCACACGCGCCTATCACGCCCGCGCAGGTACCCTTATCGCCAAGATACTGCCACATGCCGTAGTCGCTGCGGCCAAGCTGGCTTTGCATTAGGCTTTCACTGCCTCGGTAATCAGCCACCCACAGGTCATAGGGGGCAAGCCGTGTGCGATCAAGGTATTGTATTGCGAAAGCAGTGTAGGTGTACCACACAGCATGGTAGCCCAAACGCTTCACTTCATCCAAGAATGCAATCACGGTATCAGTCAAGCCGCTTTTACCTTGCTGCGTTAGGCAGGGCAGTGCCGTTTCTTCCACATCAAAGGCAATTGGCAGGTTGATGATGCCAGGATAGCGCTTTGCGATTTCAACGCACTCGGCCGCAGTGATTTTTGCCGCCGCGGGCGTTTTGGTGTAGGTGTAGACATATAGCCCCACATCCATTCCCGCGGCGTGCGCACCCTGAATGCTTGCATCAAGGCTCTGATCAACAGCGTTGTTGGCGGCAATCTCGCCTTCATACCCTGCCCAGCCAATGCGGATCATTACACCCAAAATGCCGGCAGCTTTAATCTGGCTCCAATTAATGGCGCCACGCCGCACGTTGTGCTCAGATATATCGATAAATTCAAGCATGGTTAATCCTCCGTGCGTTCAATGTCAGGCATTGTGCTGTCAAGCAGCTTATCAAGCTGCATTTTAGCGTATGCCGTCATCGTATCAAATGTGCTTTGTACAAGGCTCTCGACTATTTGTTTTGTGATAATGGTGTTTAGCGGCACAGGAACCAAGCTATAAACCTTACGGCATACCCACTCAAACTTGATGCCGCCTGCTTTAGCGTCGCCGTATGCCGCTTCCGCCTGTGCAATCAAATTGGCTATAACGCCTTGCAGCTTGGTACTCGTGCGGTAGTAGACCACAACCAGCCCTAGCAAAAGTAACGCCAGCCATTTTAATGCTTCGAACAGGGTAGACGTCTCAAAAAATACACTCACTTATCCCACTCCTCTGCTTTATTTTTAAGTACATCCATGGTTTTTGTAAGAATCGGGGGAATGGGTACGCCCATCAGCCCAAGGTTTTCTATAATACTCACTGTCTCGTTGGTTACAAGGGCAATAACGGCAGTATCTCTGATATAAGTCATGCCGGTCAGCAAGTCCAGACGGCACGCAACATACACCAGCAGCAGCATTCCGCCTTTCTTGAACAGCCCCCGCAGCCCCGCCGCAGAGGACAGTGCTCCGCCCTCGGTCTTGGCGCTTTTATGGAATACTGCCGCCACGA
>DATMYZ010000104.1:0-5936 GCA_035560675.1 Clostridia bacterium | reverse complement strand
GTCCACTATAGTACCTCGAATTTCTTATAGAGTGCGGAACAAAATTTGCGCATCGTTCTTTTGGGATGCAAGGTGTGGAAAAGTCCCCCTCATTTTAACGGCGGACTAAGCAGGGAAAGCCATCGGCACAAACATTCTGGGCAGGAACAGGAACAGCTCAGGAAATATGACACCCAAAAGGATAATGCCTACAGTGATAATCAAGATGGGTATTACGCTTTTAAATGCCTGCGGTATTGTAATTTCTCCAAGCTGAGCGGTTATCATCAGGCATGATCCATAGGGCGGCGTAACCATTCCAAGCGAAAGGGTTAATACTACAATCAGGCCAAGATGAATATCGTTAATATGTACGGCATGACCGAGCTGCTGAATGATGGGGAGAAATATGATAATGGCCGTAATCGGGCTTAAAAAAGTGCCGATAAAAAGCAGAAACAGGATTAATAGCACATAAACGCCAAAATAGGAACTGGTAATGCTCAAAATCCAGTCTGCTATCATCTGCGGCGCGTTAAGATAGGCAATTAGCCAACCGGTAATGCCGGCGCTTGCCACGGCAAACATGCTCAAAGAAAAATCGGATGCCGTATGTACCAGAATAGAGGGTATTTCTTTAGGATCGTAGTTACGATAGATACAAAACATAAGAACAACGGCATAAAGACAGGCGATGGCTGCCGATTCGGTGGCAGTAAACAGGCCACTGCTGGTGCCGCCCAGAATAACAACAGGCAGTAAAATGACCGGAATAGCCCCTGAAAGTGCTTGGCCGCGTTCTTTCCACGTATATTTTTTCCCTCTGGGCCAATCGTTCTTAATGGCCAGCGCATAGGTGTATATCATTTGGGCAATCGCTATAAGGAATCCGGGCACAAAACCAGCAATAAACAAAGCACCGATTGAAGCTCCGCTCATGGCACCGTAAACTACTAACAGCACGCTGGGGGGAATAATCACGCCGAGCGTGGATGAACATGCAGTGATAGCGACCGAAAATCCTGAGTCGTAGCCCGCTTTTTTCATCGCGGGGATCAGCATTGAGCCAATACCGGCAGCATCGGCCTGCGCTGAACCCGAAAGATGCCCAAACAGAAGGCTGATGAAAACGTTTACGTGCCCCAGCCCGCCGCGGATATGTCCAACAAAGGCATCGCTAATTTTAAACAGGCGGTCGGTTATTCCGCCCTTATCCATCAATTGAGCCAGCAGCATAAAAAGCGGTACTGCCAGAAGCGAAAAGTTGTTGACAGAGTTATACATACTGTTCACAGCGCTGAAAAAAGGAATATCCATATGGTAAATGACTACAAGCGAGGATAGTCCCAGCGCATAGGCGATAGGGATTTTAATAGATACCATGACCGCAAAAAGCAACAGCAGTAGCGTCAAATTATTCATTTATGATGGCCTCCTTCGCTTTAAACAAAGAAATCATGTGCTTAACATCGCTGACAAATATACCGGTATTAAACCACATCATAAAAAGGCCGGAAAGCGGAATACACATAAAGAAATAGGCCTGTGGAAGCCCAATGGACGGCGAGAGGCGACTCATCCCCATAATGGTGTATTTATAGCCTTCCACAATAAGAAAAAGAAAAAATAAAAACCCTGAAAGATCGCCGACCAGGTCAAGAAAACAATTTAATTTGGAATATTTTTCTGGTATAAATTCCAGCACGTAATGCTTCTTGTGACGGACGGCAATTGCACTGCCGAAAAAGACGGACCACACAAACAGAACAACCGCTATGTCGTTTGCCCAGATAATCGGGAGCTTTAAAAGATTCCGAAAAACAACCTGTATTGAGATAACGGTCACAAATGCGCCGACTGAAAAGCCTCCGATTGCTTTGCAAACCCACTCAATAAAGTTAGATATAGAAGAAATAGCCTGTCTCATGCACACCTTCCTTTCAAAACTGGTAGAACGCTTATATGTTTCGGGTGGCTTTTGACAAACACAACGAGGTGAAGTTAAGCCCCCTAAGAATGGTCCTATTCAGCGCTACCAAACACAACTCGCACGTGGCAGCGCTGCGGTTATTGCAATTACTGAGGGAAATTATTTAGCGAGTTCAGCGTTTATCATATCTAGAAGGTCCTGACCGTCACAGCTCTTTGCAATTTCAGGGTAAAGCGGCTCTACAATAGCCTTATATTCGGACTTGTCCACTTCGCAGAGCTTGACACCCTTCTCTTTAACAAGCGTGTCAATTAGTGAATCATCAGCTTCGTCTGCAAGCTTGGTTCCAAGCTTACCTGCTTCATCGGTTACCTCAGATACCATCGCCTGAATATCTGCGGGCAGTTTCTTAAAGGAAAGTTCACTATAAGTAATATGCGTGGGCGTAAACTGATGGGCGGTCTGGACGAAATAAGGTGCCACTTCATAAAGTGCGTTGGCATAGTAAGAAGCCGTGGTACATTCAAATGCATTGACAGTATTGGTCTGCATGCCGGAGTAAATATCATTAAAGCTCATTGAAGTGGGAATTGTTCCCAACTTAGACCATACTAAAGACTCGGTAGCCGAAGAGGTTACACGCATTTTAAGATTTTTCAAATCAGCAACCGATTTAATTTCTTTTCCGGTGTGCAGGTCGCGCTGGCCGCCATTGGACAGTGCAAGAAGCTTCAGGTTCAGACCGTTCTTTGTGTATTTGTCCTGAATATAGTTAAATACCACACCGTCCTTGGTCAATAGGCTCTCGAACTGATTCCGGTCGGCAAACAGGTAGGCAAGACCGAGAATCTGAAATTGTGAAACAAAGGGCGCGGCATTCTGAGTCCCACCAATTAGCATATCCAGCGTGCCGACCCGCATATCGTCTATACACGCCTCATCGTTGCCGAGCTGGCCACCTGGGAACACAGAAACTTCAATAGCGCCATTAGAACGCGTAGTAAGCTCGTCCTTGATGTATTCTGCCATCTTAACCCAAGCATGGTCGCCAGAAACAACAGTGGCAATGCGGATTTGAAATTGACCGGGCGCATACGATGACTGAGAAGATGCCGAAGATCCGGCTGCGGATACAGCGGCGGTACTGGATGCGGATTGCCCGCATGCGCTCATCAAAAGCATGGACGAAGCCAAAAGAACAGCGAGAAGTGTTTTTTTCATCTTACTAACCTCCAAAATAATATATGTACACTGCCCTTGGCAGAAAGTACCGTTTTATACTGTTTCGCGATTAAAATAGATTAGAAGCGCTGCTGCAATAATGAGCGTCATGCCCAAAAGGCTGATAAGTCCCAGGGTTTCGTCAAAAAATATCGCGCCCAGGACGCCGGCGAAAACCACGCCTGAATAGTTAAATATGCTAACCTCACTTGCTTTGGCCATCTTGTAGGAGATTGTGAGAAACAGCTGTCCTATGGCGGCAAAGCAACCGATGGCCAGAAGCGCAGCATAACCTGATATATCGGGGCGAACAAAATATTTTCCGCCAATTAAAAGCGAGGCCAGGCAGCTGAATGCCGAAAAATATAATATGATACAAGCGCTGCTTTCTTTGCCCTTGAGGCAGCTGATAGCGGTGTAGGCTGCACCTGCTGCAACGGCGGAAAGTAAGGCCACAACGGCAGGAAAAGTGCTGGAACTCATTTGCGGCTGTACAACCAGAATGGCACCGAAGGCCGCAGTAAATAGCGCTATAATCTGCGCAAGCGAAAGCCTTTCCTTTAAAAACAGCGCGGCGAACAATGTAACAAAAAACGGTGAGCTACGGTGCAAAATGGCTGCATCGGCCGAAATCATGTGCTGCGTAGCATAAAAGTAGAAAACGACACCTATATAACCAAAGATTGAGCGCACCAAAAGAATGGGTTGGTTTTCTCTGCTGCCAAACAGTTTTTCGCGTCTATAGAGCAAAAAGCCAAAGCTAAACACAGCGGTTACAAGATTTCTTGCAAACACCTGTTGCATAACGGGCATACTACCTGATGCCTTTACAACAATCTGCATGGCGCTAAAACTGAATGTGGAAAGCAGCATATAAACAATGGCTTTGGTTTTGTTTGACATGGCATCATTCCTTCACAATCAAACCAATTGGTAGGCGTTTTCTACTGCGGCACGTGCGGCTGCCAGGTTTTCTTCAGACGAACGGGGGTCCGCCACACAGCCTGGCCCAATGATAAGCCCACGACCATTTACCATGTCGATTGCCTCTTTGACATGCACTTTTATTTCCTCGGGCGTTTTGCGCTGAAGAATACTATCATATTGCAAAACTCCCTTAACGATCGTGGGAACTTCTAAGATTCCACCTAAAAAAGTTTTGGAGGTCTTAGTTCTGGCAGTTTTAAGGTCGGGTTGGGTGTGGCGGTCATGCCAGTTGATGCAGTTAACAGGGTAACTAAGCAAGGTGTCGAACATAATGTTAGACCCATGGATATGCATGACGTTAAAGTATGTTACATCCTTGTAGCTGTTAATGACTCTAAAATCATAGGGCTTACAGAACTCGGCAAACATTGCGTCGGTCATATAGTCATAGGTGGCACATTGACTGGCCAGGAAAAACCCACTGACACCGGCTTCGATATTTGCTTTTATAAAATCAATCGTTGTCCGGGTAATGGCCTCAAGCGCATTATGTACGGCCTCGGGATGCTCCTTCATATCCTCAATCAGACGGTCGCCTGCCAGCTTACGCAGTGTGGTAGCCGGTGTAAATATCGTCTGTAAGAAGGGCGTATTCGGTTTTATCATTCTGCTTACATGTTGACTCAGCAAAAGATGTTTACCCCAAGTGCCGAAAATGGGAGGCAAAGGCTCAATTTTATAATAGTCTTCAACGTTTCCGATACCGGGGGCGCTGATAACGACCTCTTTATACTTGTCACAGTAAATATCGAGCTTGGCACCCCAGTCAGGGGTAGAATAAGCGCCGAACGGCATCATTTTGATAAAGTCGTAGTCGTACTTTTCGTTAAATGCCACCATGCACTCGGCTAAAGAGCGCGGATCCTGATCAACTTCTGAAAAGTGCATCCAGACGCTTATCGGTACGCGGTCCACCTCCTGACTGTTTAACGCGGCTTTAATGCGTTCTTCTCTGTTCATTCTTTTTGTCCTCCTTCTTGCGGGATTAAAATAATTATTCCCTGCCCGCCTTCTGACGGACTAGGTTATCTCGCCTTTTTTTCTTTCAGTCTGTGCATGAGATGCATGTCGCGGGTACGCATCAAATGCTGGCGCATTAATGCGGCAGCTACTTCCTCCTGCCCTTCGCAGATGGCCTCACACAGTTGAATATGCTCCCTCTTGTTTGCTTCAAAACCTTCGGGCATCGCGTAGATGATGCTAAGACGCTGTTTTGCCAATTCGGTCTTAATGGATTCTAAAAAGCGGTATAGACATAAATTCCCGGCAATTTTGGCAATCATCATATGCACGCCTATGCCCTCTTCGGTGGGAGTGTGCTGTTTCTTTTCCTTTTGGTAATTATCCAGCTGCTCAGAAAGTGTATGTGTAAGCGCCAACAGCTGCTCTTTGTCCTCTTCGGTGGCTCGGATAGCGGCCAAACTTGCCAGCTCCGGTTCGATAATCAGACGAGTCTCCCACAGCTCGGGGATGGTGGCATCCTTGGTGGTATCAATGGCATCCAGAAGCTTTTCTCCTTGAAAGCGTGCTTGCACGTCGACCGAGACAAAGGTCCCTAACCCTGCACGCGAATAGGTGATCCCCATTAGCCCAAGAGATTTCAGCGCCTCACGCAGGCAGTTCCGGCTGACACCGAAAAGCACGGTCAAATCCGCCTCACCCGGCAGTCGTTCCCCCGGTTTAAATACCCCCTCTTTAATACTGTTGATGATCTGGTTTGCAACATCTTCATACATGAGCGTTCTCGTTGCTTTTTTTAACATACATACTACCTCTCGTACTTTTAATACTACCTTTACAATTTAAACCGTCTTTGTTC
>DATMYZ010000103.1:0-6153 GCA_035560675.1 Clostridia bacterium | reverse complement strand
ACCAAACAATCGACTGCTTCTAGTGCTGACGGTCAGATGGCCGGTATGACTAACAGTATGCTGGTTATGATGCCGTTGATGAGCGTCTGGATTTCGTTTATCGTTCCGGCCGGTGTGGGTATCTACTGGCTGATGTCTAATATTTTATCGACAATTCAAAGCGTTATCCTGAACAAGGTGATGAATCCTGCAGAAGAAATTGAAAAAGCTAAGGCTTTCGAAGCCGAACTGCGCGAAAAAGAACGTCAGGAGCGCATTGAACAGAAGAAAAAAGCGAAAGAAGAAAACATAAAAAATCCGAACGAAAGCGGTCTGTCACAAAAAGAGATTACGCGCCGTAAGTTGGCTGAGGCTAGAAGGCGTGACGCTGAACGCTACGGTGAGGAATATGTTGACGTAACCGACGAAGACGTTAAGTAAAGGAGTGAAGTAACTTGATCAGAGAGATTATTGCTACCGGTAGAACGGTGGATGCCGCTATTGACGCTGGTTGTGAGCAATTGGGCCTGCCCCGCGCAGAAATTGATTTTGAAATTATAGACATGCCACATAAGGGATTTCTAGGGCTGAGTCAAACACCTGCAAAGGTTCGGATTTTCAAAGAGGAACCGGATGCAGAAGTACCGGCATCCGCCGAGAAGGCACCTGATCTTGACGGAAAAATTCAAGTTGCCCAGCAGTATATCCTGAACATTGTTAAAGCAATGGGCTTAGAGCAAATCACTGTTACCTCTTCGCTGGAAGAAAACAATGTGACACTTAAAATTAATGGGGATGTTTCTGGCGTGGCAATTGGCCGACGCGGAGAAACGCTTGATGCCCTCCAGTACCTGACCGGTCTTGCAGCTAACCGGGTTGAAGGTGACTATCTGCGTGTGGTCATCGATTCGGGTAATTACCGTGAAAGACGCCGCAACACGCTTGAGCAGCTGGCTCAAAAGTTGGCGGCTGCGGTAATTAAGACTGGTCGTAATACTACTTTAGAGCCGATGAATCCTTACGAGCGTCGGATTATTCATGCTACTATTTCCGAAATTGAAGGGGTTACTTCTGCCTCTGTCGGTGAGGAGCCCAACCGCTGTGTTATTATTTCAAGCACAAACCCGAGACCGCAGCAGCAAGGTGAACGGTATGATAACCGTGCAAAAAGTGGTCGTCCAAATCGCGGTCCTCGCCCCAGTAGCTCGAGTGACGGACGTCGTGACAATAATTTCCGAGGTAATCGCAGTGGAAATAGCAGTGTAAACAGCCGCGATGGTCGAGATAGTCGCGATAACAACCGCAGAGGGCCTCATCGTGATAAACCTGCGCCCTATAAAGAAAGCGCAAAACGCGAGGTTGCACCGGCAGAAGCGGTTAACCAGCCCCTTTATGGAAAGATAGACTTATAAAACGAAAAGGGATGTTGTATTACAACATCCCTTAGCTTGTTAAAAAAGCTCTATTCGGCAGGTCGTGGTAAACGTTTAAGGACAGGCAAGGCATATTTATTTCTACTTGTTGGCGTTTTTTCTGCGGATGATATTCTGTGATTGAACGTATCTTGAAAACGGGGCTTATCTCTGTTTTAAAACACTTCCCTGTATTTCTGCGGCGAACAGCTTCTTTATCAACAATCTCAGGGGATGTTGCACCGCAACATCTCTTTTTTAAAGAACCAATGGAGTAAAAGCCATGAATAAAACAATTGTTGCATTGAGTACACCCTCTACGCACAGCGCTATTGCGGTTATCCGATTGTCTGGGGAAGATGCTATAGCGATTGCAGATAAAATATTCCGCCCCTTTCATGCCCAAAGTCTTAAGAGCTTGTCAGGTTATCATGCCGCTTATGGCGAAGTGATTTCAGGTGGTGACTTAATTGACGAAGCGGTGGCCCTGGTTTATCGTGCGCCTAAAAGTTATACAGGAGAAAATATGGTCGAGCTTTCGTGCCATGGCAATCCGCTAATTGCGGCCAGATTGGTGACAGCTTGCATTGCCATGGGCGCGGCACCCGCAGGGGCTGGCGAATTTACAAAAAGAGCGTTTGAAAACGGAAAGCTTGATCTTTCTCAGGCAGAGGCTGTCGCAGAGTTAATTGAAGCTGAAAGTGATCTTGCCACTAATGCTGCACAGCAACGTCGGACCGGCGAGTTAGGCAAACGTGTACAAATGCTGTGTAATCAGCTTAGTTTTGCCGCGGCTCAGCTGGCGGTCTGGAGCGATTTCCCGGAGGAGGAAGATGCCCCCGTCGTCACTCGTGAAGGGCTGCTTGAAACGTTTGAGGCGGTGCAAACACAGTTGTGCGAGCTCTCATCTCAGTATAATACTGGTAGACTTATACAAAAAGGCATAAAAGTAGCCATTGCCGGTAGTCCAAATGTGGGTAAATCAACTCTGATTAATCTTTTAAGTGGCAGTGAACGTGCTATCGTCACCGATGTTGCTGGTACGACCCGCGATATTATTGAAGCGCCTGCCGCACTAGATGGTATTACCATCCGCCTGTTGGACACGGCAGGAATTCGTAAAACTGACGATAAAATAGAGCGTATTGGCATAGAGCGCGCTATGAATGCCATTGAAACAAGCGACCTTGTTTTGTATGTTTTGGACTGTTCAAAACCGGTCACAGAAGAGGATAAAACGCTATTTAAACGTATAAAATTGAAACCAAATCTCGTCGTTTTTAATAAATCAGACCTCAAAAACGACAGTTTTCAACATCTCGACTATGCGGATGTTGAAATTTCGGCCCTCACTGGAGAGGGTATTGAGCGTCTTAAAAATGCCATTAAAAACGCATTGGGAATCACCCTGACACAAGATGGTTGTTTTATCGCTTCTCAACGGCAATTCGATTGTATATTACGTTCAAAAAAATCGCTTTCTGAAGCCATTTTCCATCTGAGGTCCGGCGTAACACTTGATGTTGTTGGAATTTTGATTGAAGACGCGATATCGCCTCTTGCTGAGCTGACGGGGAAAAGCGCGTCGCAGACTGTCATTGAACAGGTCTTCTCAAAGTTCTGTGTTGGGAAATAGTGAAATATGTTGAAAACTTTACTTTTCTGTTTGGAATTGAATTTGGAGGAAATTTCGGATGACCGAATTTGTTGCGCAAAGCTATGATATTGCCGTTATAGGGGCGGGCCATGCAGGCTGCGAAGCAGCCTTGGCGGCAGCCCGTCTTGGCAAGAAAACGGCCTTGTTTACTATATCTTTAGACGCCGTCGCAAATATGCCTTGTAACCCGTCTATTGGTGGGACCGCCAAGGGGCATATCGTGCGCGAAATTGACGCACTGGGTGGCGAGATGGGCCGCACGGCAGATAAGACCATGTTGCAAAGCCGTATGCTCAATCGAGGAAAGGGCCCGGCGGTACATTCGCTACGCGTGCAAAGCGACCGGGTGCGCTACCATCAAGTGATGAAGCAGGTAGTGGAATGCACATCTAACCTTGACCTGATTCAGGCAGAGGTTATCGAAATCAAAACTGTAAACGGTGCTGTATCGGCAGTTGTTACAGCACTTGGAGCGGTTTATCCGGTGCGCGCGGCTATTCTTGCCACCGGCACCTATTTAAAAGGTAAGGTTTTTATCGGTGAATTTTCACAGGAATCAGGGCCCGACGGTTGTCACCCAGCCAATGCTCTTGCGACCTGTTTGCGCGACCTTGGGCTGCCGATGCGGCGCTTTAAAACCGGTACCCCAGCGCGCGTCAACCGTCATTCTATTGATTTTTTGTGTATGGAGGTACAACCAGGCGACGAAGAAATTATTCCATTTTCCGCTGATACCGACGAGGGGACGCTTACAAATAAAATGGTATGCCATATTGGCTATACCAACCTGCGCACCCACGAGATTATTCGCGCAAATCTGCATCGTTCCCCCCTGTTTTCTGGGGTGATTGAAGGTGTTGGCCCACGCTATTGCCCCTCTATTGAGGATAAAGTGGTACGCTTTGCCGATAAGCAGCGGCATCAGCTTTTTGTTGAGCCGATGGGTGCAGAAACCGAAGAAATGTATTTGCAGGGCGTAAGTAGTTCGCTCCCCTTTGAGGTGCAACTCGCCTTTTATCATTCGATTCCTGGACTGGAGCATGTCAAAGTCATGCGCCCAGCTTATGCTATTGAATATGACTGTATAGACCCGCTGGCGCTCTTCCCTTCGCTGATGTGCAAACAGGTTGAAAACCTTTTCGGTGCGGGGCAGTTTAACGGGACCTCGGGTTATGAAGAGGCCGCTGCTCAGGGACTTGTAGCCGGCATTAACGCTGTTCGGGTGCTGGACACCAAACCGCCCTTTGTTATGGCGCGTGACGAAAGCTACATCGGCACGCTGATAGACGATTTAACGACCAAAGGTACTACCGAGCCCTATCGCATGATGACCTCGCGTTCGGAATATCGCCTGTTGTTGCGGCAAGATAATGCCGAAGCTCGACTGACGCCTAAAGGACGTGAAATCGGATTAATCACAGATGTACGCTGGCAGCAGTTTTTACTTCGAGAGCAGCAGCGCCGGGATGAGATTGTCCGGTTGCAAAATACAACTCTCTCGCCGACTGAGGCGTTAAACCATTTGTTAGAAGCGCAGGATACCGCGTCAGTTTCCACCGGCATTAAAATAGCCGACTTACTGCGCCGACCACAGATTACCTACACCATGTTGGCACCATATGATGAAAAACGACCGCAGCTGCCGCGGGCGGTGGCAGATCAGGTTGAGATTGAGATTAAATATGCGGGTTATATCCAAAAGCAGCGAGCACAGGCTGCGGAAATGCAGCGCCTGCGTGGCATTGATCTGAATGGCATTGACTTTTCACAAATAAAGGGTTTGCGCATTGAGGCGCGGGAAAAACTTAAAAGAGTTGCGCCCCAGAGCCTGGGTGCTGCCATGAACATCTCGGGGGTATCCCCCGCAGACATTTCGGTGCTGATGCTTGAGCTTTCGCGCCGCCGTAGAGAGGGAGAGCCAAAACATGATTCCAATTAATAAACTTCTGGCTTGTGTGGCCAACTTTGGATTGATGATTGATGCGCAGCAATGTGATGAATTCAATACTTATGGTAAATTGCTATTGGAATATAACGGAAAAGTCAATCTTACAGCTATTACGATGCCGGACGAAATAGCCATTAAGCATTTTGCCGACAGCATTCTGCCACTCGCCTTTACCGAGCTTGCAGCTGGAGCCTCGTTGATTGATGTCGGGACAGGGGCGGGCTTCCCTGGGGTACCGTTAAAAATTATGCGGCCAGATATTAATCTAACATTGCTTGATAGTTTGAATAAAAGATTGGTGTTTTTACAGGAGCTTTCCACTGCACTCGGGCAGGAAAACACCTTCATCCATGCTCGCGCTGAGATGGCAGGGGCAGAAGAAAAATTACGTGGACATTTCGATATTGCCACCTCGCGCGCGGTGGCTCAACTTGCGGTCCTGTGTGAATATTGTTTGCCTCTTTTGAAAATTGGCGGAAAAATGCTAGCGCTTAAAGGCCCGGACTGTGGCATGGAAATCGCATCGGCACAACACGCTATTCAATTATTGGGTGGGAAAATTGCCACTGTCAGCGAATATGCGCTTTCTGACCAAGGTAAAAGAACGCTGATCGTAATAGAAAAAGTGAAGCCTACACACAGAATATATCCCAGACAGCGTATGAAGCTCAATGAAAAACCGCTATAAACCAAAGGAGGATTTATATGAACGGCAGCACTGGTACGGTTTTACCAATAGCACTGATCGTCTGCTCAAATTTGTTTTATAATTTGGCAACCAAGGCCACGCCGTCGGGTGCTAATGCCTTTGCTTCACTGGTGGTCACCTATGTGGCCGCGGCCATTTGCGCATTGCTGATGATGCGCTATCAGACCGGTAGCTTTTCACTTGAAAATTTTAAAGGTATCAACTGGACGGCTGTTTTACTTTCAGCCAGCATTGTCGGGCTTGAAATTGGGTATATTCTGGCTTACCGTGCGGGTTGGAATATCAGCATCTGTTCCCTAATCGCCAACATTATGCTGGCGATACTTCTGGTCATTGTTGGGGTTTTGCTTTATCATGAAAGCATTAGCTCTAAACAAATGGGTGGAATGGCGCTATGTCTGGGCGGACTGCTATTGTTGAATCTTAAATAGAAGAATTTACTATATAT
>DATMYZ010000102.1:0-8988 GCA_035560675.1 Clostridia bacterium | reverse complement strand
AGCCTATCCTTGAGAAACGCGTTGGCCCCTTTTCCCAAAACGGTTGTCATTTTGGAAAAAGGGGTCAACTGCAGGAAAAAAAGAAGGATGCAATATGAAAAAGATAGGAGGATATCAGAGCATAACGCCATCTTTAAAAATGGCGATTTCGCGGGCGCAGCTGCGCTCGGTTTTAGTTTGTTCGCCGCTTGCTACCGCCAACACGTAGGCGAGCAGCCTGTCTCCAGCGTCGTCAAGTGCCTCGCCCTGTGCAATTGTTCCTGCGTTAAAATCAATCCAATTCCCCTTTTTCTCAAAGAGTGGTGTATTGGTTGAAATTTTTACCGTGGGGGCAGGGGCACCAAAGGGCGTGCCACGCCCGGTGGTAAACAGTACCAGATGAGCACCGGCAGCGGTTAGTGCCGTAGCGCTGACCAAATCGTTGCCGGGGCCGCTTAGAACATTAAGCCCTTTTTTAGTCACGACATCGCCGTAGTTGAGCACATCGACAATTTGAGCGCTACCGCCCTTTTGAACACAACCACAGGACTTATCTTCAAGTGTGGTGATGCCGCCGGCCTTGTTGCCGGGGCTGGGGTTTTCATACACCACCTGACCATGGTTGACATAATACTGCTTAAAATCTGAAATCATTTTAACAGCCTGATCAAAAACAGACTGGCTTTCACAACGGTCGAGTAAAATAGATTCGGCACCGAACATTTCGGGCACCTCAGTCAGAATGGTAGAACCACCGAGTGCCACCAACCGATCAGAGAAACGGCCAACTGCAGGGTTGGCAGTGATGCCGGATAAGCCATCTGATCCGCCGCATTTCATGCCGATGACCAGATCGCTGGGAGGAAGAGGCTTACGTTTAAAGGTGGCAGCGTACTCGGCTAACTTAGAAAGTAGCGTGGAACCTGCGGCAATCTCGTCCTCAACCTCTTGACAGATTAAAAACTTAATGCGTTTATCATCCCAATGGCTAAGCTCGTCCTTAAACTGCTGCATGGTCAGGTTTTCACAGCCCAAGCCCAGCACCAGCACGCCTGCGGCGTTGGGATGACACGCTAAAGCGGCTAAAAGCTTGCGGGTCTGAGCGTGGTCGTCGCCCATCTGACTACAGCCAAACGGGTGGGGGAACGCGTATAAGCCCTCGACCGTGCCGCTGACCAGATGCTGATTAATCTGCACAAGGTGCTGTGCGATGCTGTTGACGCAGCCCACAGTGGGGATAATCCACAGCTCGTTGCGGATAGCCGCCCGACCGTCGGGTCGCCGATACCCCAAAAAGGTTTTCGGCTCGACCTCGGGCAGCGGAAACTGCTTATGGTGGTAGACATAATCCTCGGACTCGGACAGGGTGGTACGCACATTGTGGGTGTGAACCCATGCACCGGTTCCGATAGCCGCTGTCGTGCGGCCGATAGGGTTGCCGTATTTAATAATTAACGCATCCTTGTGGATGGGCATCAGCGCCATCTTGTGCCCCTGCGGAATATCCTCGACGGCGGTAATCTGACGACCAGAAACAGTGAATGTTTCTCCCTGTGCAATGGGAGAAAGCGCGATGGCCACGTTATCTGATGGATGAATTTGAATTAGCTTCATAGGATGTCCTCCCGATGCTTACAGGCATTCTTTCATGGCCTGATACATGCCGATGGCCTCAATGCGCTCCAGCGCGGCGACCACGGTGGCTTCAAATCCGGGCAGCTCGGCAAGCTCAGTACCCCACATCTTTTCGTTATGGATTACGGCATGGGCAAGGGTCTTGGCATCGTCGTCCCGATGATCGTAATAGAAATCTAGTACCCACTGATCGTCCTTAATTTGATAGGAGTCATCCTTGCGAGTACCGATGAGGCAATCCTTTCCTTTTTCGCTGCCCGCGTGATAAAACGCAATGTAGGCGGCAAACGAGAAGGTGATGCAGGCGGGCAGGTTTCCGGTGCGCATTTTATATTCCAGAAGGCTAGGCATGACGCGAGCCTTCCACTTTGCAGTGGAATTGAGCGAAATTGCCAGCAGCGCGTGGTCGATGTAGGGGTTCGCAAACCGCTCTGAAACTGCGGCGGCAAAATCGTTGAGATCTTCTTTAGGCAGATCCAGCGTTGGGATAATTTCATCATAGATGGTCTTGTTCATAAAACCGCGAATGACGTCATCCTTCATGCAGTCACGAACAATATCCTGACCAGTCAGATATGCCCCCAGCACCATCGAGGTATGAGCGCCGTTTAAAATGCGCACCTTGCGCTGTTTATAAGGAGTGTGATCATCTACAACAATGACCGGCAAACCGGCTTTTTCAAAGGGCAGTTCTTCTTTGATGGACTGTGGTCCTTCGATGACCCAGAAGCCGAACACTTCGCCGGTGTCGATCAGGTTATCTTCATAGCCGAGCTCCTGGCAGATTGCCTCAGCCTCGGCGCGAGGATAGCCGGTGACAATGCGGTCCACCAGCGTGGAGCAGAATATATTATCAGCCTGCACCCATTTGGCAAAGCTATCAGTGAGGCCCCAAAGCTCAACATATTGTTGGACACACTTTTTAAGCTCGTCGCCATTGTGGTCAATAAGCTCACAGGACAAAATGACAAAACCGGGCAGCCCTAGCTGATAACGCTCATACAAGAAGCGGGTCAGCTTGGCCGGAAAGCTGCTGGGCGGCACGTCATCAAATTTGCAGTCGGCGTCAAACACGATGCCGGCCTCAGTGGTGTTAGAAGCCAAAAACCGCAGGTCGGGGTTCTTGGCACAGTCGAGCAAGGCGGTGTAATCCTGATAGGGGTTAATGCAGCGAGAAACGCAGGAAATCACCCGCTTGCGGTTGACTTTCTCGCCGCCTTCCTGTCCGCGCAGGAACAATGTATACAGTCCTTCCTGACTGTTGATCATGTCCGCCAGACCGGGGGCGATGGGTTGGGTGAGTACCACCTTGCCGTTAAAGCCTGCCTTTTCATTTAAATTGTCGAAAAAATAATCCACGAAGGCCCTGAGAAAATTGCCCTCGCCGAACTGGAGCACCCGCTCAGGGGCTGATTCAAGCAGATAGCCCTTAAAGCCCAGCGCCTTTAGTACCTTATAATTGAGTTTATCCATGATTTTCTCCTTTCAGAATTACGGAGTTGCTTTTTTAGCACTGATAACACTAAAAATAATCGAAAGTACCAGTAAGAAGGTCAGCACCACCACCACACCCATACCGGCGCGGATGCCGGACTGTTCGGCCACAAAGCCGACCAGTGCAGGGGTTATAATACCGCCCGCGCTGCCGGTAAAGATCATAGCGCTGGAACCCAAGTCATTGCCCTTGATATAGTCGCTACCGAAGGCAAAGGCGGTGGGGTAGATGGTTGCCATAAAGAAGCCGACGCCAATGATGCCTACCGTAATGGGCAGCGGACTGCGACTGAAGAAGACCAGCAAAAAGAACAGGAAGAAGCCGATGCCATCAGCCAGCAGCACTTTGCTGCGAGAGACTTTTCCGGTAATGGCGGCACCTACCATTCGCCCGACGAAGATGACCAGCCACAACAGGCTGTTCATCATTTGCGAGTGGCTGGCACTCAATGCGCCAATATCCTGGAAATAGGTAACTAGCCAACCTACAATAGCATATTCACAGGAAATATAGAAGAATAAAATGGCGGCTGCCAGCCAGAATTGCCTGACTTTGAAAAAGCTGCGGTCAACTGAGCGAAGGTTTTTTGCGTCAGATTCCGGCGGCAATGGCATCTTAACATAAACTACAATCTGACTGATAACCAGCAGGAATAAAGCCCCTGCCATGAGTCGCCAGCCGTAGCCGGGCCAGCGTCTGGTCAACGCGACCAACAGCAAGGGAGAGAGCAGCGCGCCCACAGCAAAGCAACCGTGCAACAGGTTATAGCCTCGGGTGGCCTTGGGCTCAGGCAGGGTACTGATCATGACACCTGAAAAGTTAGAGTTGCCGCCTCGGGCGATACCGGTCATCAGAAAGGCCAGCGCCAACAGCAGAGGATTGCCCCAACCGCTGGCAAAAATCAGATAGCCCACCGCCATCCAGACGGAGGTACTTAAAATGCTGCGCCGACGGCCGAGATAGACGGGCAGCAGACCCGCCAAAAGCACCGAGCACAGATTGCCGATCGACTGGCAGGAGAGCAGAATGCCCGAAAAGTCATAGCTAAGCCCATAAGTCTCGCGCAGAAAGGGTATGAAGGACCCCAAAGGCTGAGAGGCGGCCCCGCTGACAAAAAAGGCATATAAAACATTGCGAACAAGCGCGTTTTCACGCTGCGCACCTTGCCGCATTTGTGTCAAAGCGTCCACGGCTCCTTACACATTTTTTTGTAGAAATTCAATCCATTTCAAAGTAGCGGGCGGCATTGTTATAGCAAATGCCCTCGACAATTTTCTTAAGCGCCTTTTCGTCGTTGGGATACTCGCCGTTTTCCACCCAGTGTCCGAGCAGATTGCACAGAATGCGGCGGAAATAGTCGTGACGAGTATAAGAGAGAAACGAGCGCGAATCAGTGAGCATGCCCACGAAATTACCCAGCAGCCCGACGTTGGCCAACGCTTTCATTTGGGTTTCCATTCCGCTCTTGGTATCGTTAAACCACCAGGCCGCACCGTGTTGAATCTTGCCGGGTAGCTCGTCGGACTGGAAGCAGTTTGAAATCGAGGCGATCTGGTCATTATCCACTGGGTTGAGGGAATAGAGAATCGTCTTTGGGCACTCGTTAGTCGCGTCCAGCTTAGACAGCAGCGCCGCAATGTTACCGCCGCAGGTGGTCTGCCCAATCATGTCATAGCCAGTGTCGGGACCCATTTTGGCGTACATTTTCTCGTTGACGTTGCGCAAACAGGAATAATGCAGCTGCATGGAGATGCCCAATCTGTGATAAGCCTTGCCCAAACTCATGAGAATGGCCGTCTGATATTTTTCGGCTTCTTCGAGCGTCAGTGCGCCTCCGGACATCGCCTTTTTATAAGCGTCATCGGCCTCGGCCATCGTGAAGGGGCGGTACATGATGTAGTCTAAACCGTGGTCGCTGGCGCGGCATCCCATTTTGTGGAAGAATTCGAGTCGGGTGTTGAGTGCGTCGCAGACCTCTTGAATGGAAGAGAGGTTTTCTTTGCCAACGCTCTTGGCCAGCTTGCCTATGTACTCGCCAAAGCCGGGCTTAGTGATGTTGATGGCTTTATCGGGCCTGAAGGATGGGCAGACTTTGAATTTGATACTGGGATCAGCCGCGATCTTAGCATGCCACTCCAGTGTGTCAACTGGATCGTCCGTCGTACCGATGAAGGCGACGTTTGATTGCTCAATCAGCCCGCGGACGGTGAGTGCAGAGTCGTTTTGCAGCTTTTCATTGCATAGATGCCACACCACGGGTGCGGTCTCGCATGAGAGATAGCCTTCATAGCCGAAAAACTTTTTTAATTCAAGATTGCACCAATGGTACATGGGGTTGCCAATGGCCATTTCAAGCGTTTGAGCAAACTTGGTGATGCGTGTTAGGCCGTCGGTGTTGCCAGTGACCAATTCTTCGCTAACACCGTTGGCGCGCATCAGGCGCCATTTGTAATGATCGCCAAAATAGCTGCCATCCGGCTGGCGGCCGCCCAACCAAACCTCAGCGAGATTGTTAAACCGGCGGTTTTCATAAATCTCTTTGGGCGAGATGTGGCAGTGGTAATCGACCAGTGGCATTTTGGCGGCATAGTCGTGAAAGAGGTGCTTTGCGGTTTCGGTTTCCAAAAGAAAATCCTGATCCATAAAGTCTTTCATAGCATCTTTTGCAGAGCGGGTCTGCTCTGCTCTCCTCCTTTTCTCTCATTGCAAAACTTAACTCAGCGGGTCATTTCATCTGTGAATGACTGCTGGTGGTGGTCACGAATGATGCGCTCAATTTCGTCAAAGCTGGAACTTGGCAGATCGCCCGGAACGGTGTTTTTAACGCTGGACATGGCATTGCCATACCAGACAGCCTGCTGCGGGTCGCCAAACTTTAAAAGTCCGAATAAAACACCGGCGACATAGGCATCGCCCGAACCGATGCGGTCAATGACGTCGATGCCGCAATAGGGTTTTTCGGTATAAAAAGAATCGGTAGCCGCATCGTAAACGGTGGAGGTAAAGTCGTGCTTTTTCGGGCTGCGCACGGTTCGTTGGGTGGCGGCCACCACTTTTACGCCATAGCCCTTGGCATAACTGCGCAAAATATCGGCCAGTGCACCAGTCTTTTGGAACATTCGGCGGCTGGATTCCTCCGATACAAAAAGGATATCGGTCAATGGCAGCACCTTTTCAATCGTTTCGCGGGCTGCCTCCTCACTCCAGAGGGTGGCGCGGTAATTGACATCAAATGAGATCAGTGCGCCATTCTCGCGAAAGCGGCGAATAGTTTCGACTACCGTATCGCGCAGGGCTGGAGAAAGCGCCAGACTGATGCCACTGGTGTGGAACATTCGGCAGGAGCGCCACAGGGCTGAGGGCAGTTCGCTGAGTGTCAGACGGTTGACTGAGGCGCTGCGGCGGTCGTAGACGACGGCTGGTTTTCTGGGTGCCGCGCCCATTTCATAATAATAAATTCCAAGCCGCGCGTCGGGACGCTCGTCATAAATAAGATAATCGTCGGAAACTCCCACGAACCGGACGCGGTTTTTAACAAAGGTGCCAAGCTCGCTTTGTGGCAGTTTAGACACGATAGCGGTGCGCAGACCCAACTGCGCTACACCGGAAGCGACGTTCAATTCTGCGCCGCCGGCCCTCTTTTCAAAGACGTCGCCGTCGGCGATGCGGGCGTGACGGGGCGGAGAGAGTCTCAGCATAATCTCCCCCAGTGTGATCAGGTCAAAATCGTAGGACTGTATGGCCCATCCCTCCATATGCGGCTGCGGCATGCACCCGTAGGGCCACGCCGCAGAATAAATTTTATCTCTGAACACGACCGGAGGCGTCCCCTCCAGCAAGCTTTTCAACCTCTGCAAGGGTAACACGGTTGAAGTCGCCCTCAACTGAGTGCTTGAGAGCCGAGGCTGCAACGGCCAATTCAATAGCGCTCTGCGGGTCTCTGCCGTTGAGTAATGCGTAAATCAAACCGCCCCCGAACGAATCGCCGCCGCCCACACGGTCCACAATGCGCAGGTGGTATTCCTTCGAGAAGTAGAAAGCGGTTCCGTCATAAAGCATACCCGCCCAGTCGTTGTCGCTGGCGGAAATGGATGTGCGAAGCGTGATGGCAACCTGCTTAAATCCAAACTGGTCGGCTAATTGCTTCGCCACAGACTTGTAGCCTTCTTTGTTGAGTTTGCCGCCTGTGATGTCGCTACCTTCGGCCTCAATGCCAAAAACATCCTTGGCATCCTCCTCGTTGGAAATGCAAACATCAACATACTGGCACAGCGCGGTCATGGCTTCGCGCGCCTGCGCACGGGTCCATAGTTTGCCGCGGTAGTTTAAGTCGCAGGAAACGGTGATACCCTTTGCTCTGGCGGCTTTACAGGCTTCCAGACAAATCTGAACAAGATTCGGGCCCAGCGCCGGGGTGATGCCAGTAAAATGGAACCAGTCTGCTCCTTCAAAAATGGCGTCCCAGTTAAAATCAGCAGGCTGTGCTTCTTGTATGGCAGAGTGTGCGCGATCATAAATGCATACGCTGCCACGCTGAGAAGCGCCCTTTTCTAAAAAGTAAATGCCCACACGTTCACCGCCACGCACGATCTTGGTGGTATCAACGCCAAGTCCGCGCAGGGCATTCACCGCGCCCTGACCAATGGCGTGGGCGGGCAGCTTTGTGACAAAAGCAGCCTCCATGCCGTAATTGGCCAAAGAAACGGCTACGTTCGCTTCGCCGCCGCCAAAGGTGGCCTGAAGCTGGTCGTCCTGAAAGAAACGGTAATAGCCGTTGGGGGCTAGACGAAGCATAATCTCGCCGAAGGTAATAATACGTTTGCTCATAGCAGTTCCTCCTTATTTCTGCACAAGGTGGACGGCAAATCCGCCGATCTCGCCCTTGAGATAGATTGCCTTGGGGGTGCCCTTGGCGTCGGTTTTTAGAGTGGACTCATCAAAAGCGACGCCCTGAAGACCCAGATGGAACATAGCGCGTGCCACCGAGTTGGTCGCGATGGCAATGTGTCCGTGGGTACCAAGGAAGGGCTTTTTCATACATTCGACAGCCGAACCCACAAAATCGGAACTATTGCCCGGCTTATAGTCAAAGCCAAAGAGAGTACACAGCACTTTGGCGGCCTGTTGGGCGGCTGCTTCGTTTACGCAGTTGATTCCAACATGACCCAAAGAAAAGCCCAGCATAGTTTTAACGGCCTCGCGGGAAATACGGACAATTTCGTCCCAGTTCTCGGCGTCGATCAGTTCTTTTTTTACCATCCAAGTGCCGCCGCAGGCCAAAATCTGGTCAAATGAGAGATAATCCATCATATTCTTGGTGTTGACACCGCCAGTGGGCATCCACTTTAAGTTTTTATAGGGCCCTGAGACTGCCCTTAAGGTGGCGACGCCGCCGTTTTGTTCGGCGGGGAAGAACTTGACCGCCGAGAGGCCCAGACTCATCGCCTGTTCCATCTCGCCAGGGGTGGCGGTGCCGGGCATGATCAGCCCACCCTTTGAGAGAACGTATTTAACCATTTCAGGGTTAAAGCCGGGAGTAACGATAAATTTGGCGCCTGCGGCCAACGCCCGGTCGGCCTGCTCCGGCGTAAGCACGGTGCCTGCGCCAACCAGCATGTCGGGTACCTCTCTGACGATGGCGCGCATGGCCTCTTCGGCGGCGGCAGTGCGGAAGGTGACCTCTGCCGCGGGCAGTCCGCCCGCCACTAGGGCCTTTGCCAGAGGAACCGCCTTTTTAGCGTCCTCAATGGCAATGACCGGTATGATACCAACATTTGAAACGCGCTGAAGAATTTCATTCATAATGACTATACCTCCTACTATTAAAAACCATAATGTATCCGTTACGGTTAACATACTGTTGCTAATATTATATAACT
>DATMYZ010000101.1:0-4089 GCA_035560675.1 Clostridia bacterium | reverse complement strand
ATGAACACATTTTTAACTGTGACGGTTTTGCAAATATTCGACAGTGAAATAACAGAATGATAGAATTAAGATATCAATCAGGAAGCCGCATCTGCGGCCAAGATTTTATTGTGAGGTGTTCTATTTAATGTATCGGATTTTATTGCTGGGGCATGGGAATATTGCAGGTGAGATGCTTAGGTCGGCGGAACTGATAGTCGGCAGCCAACCGGCCAATCTTGTAAAGGCACTTCCGCTTTTGCAGGGTCAAGCGATGTCTGAATACAAATTGGAGATTGAAAAATATGTAGATGAATCTGTAAAAAGCGGAACGTGCCTGATCTTCGTCGACCTTGCTGGGGGGAGTCCCTTTATCACGGCGGCTGAGGTATATAGAAAGTATGCCGGTAAAAATATGGTGGATGTGGTCACCGGCATGAACCTGACGATGCTTATAGAAACTTTTGCCGCGCTCGATTCAGCACCGATGGAACAGGCGAGGGAGACAGCCATACGCGAGGGTCACGCTGGAATACAGGCGCTCTCACAGGCGTTATCCGCAATCACATCTTCAAACGATGCAAATATATGAGAGGAGCCACAGGAATGAAAATTGTAATGAGCAGGGTTGACGAGCGACTGGTTCACGGGCAGGTAATCGCATCCTGGACAAAGATCCTCAGTGTAAAAAGTATACTGGTCATCGACGATACACTCGCAAAGGATTCCTTCATGAGCACTGTGCTCTCGATGGCGGCGCCTTCCGGTGTGAAGGTGGAATTGATATCGGTGGAACAGGCCGCAGATCGCATAAAACATGAAGGAATTGACGGTGGCATCAACACCATGCTATTGTTTAAAATACCGGATTGCGCGCTGGCGCTTATAGAAAAAGGCATAACGCTAAATGAGCTCAATATCGGCAATATGGGCGCGGGGCCCTCGAGAAAACAAATTTCTCGAAACGTGTATGCTTCGGCGGCAGAAATAGACATATTTCGTAAAATTCTCAAGCTTGGAGTCGACGTATATCTCCAGATGGTACAACAGGAAAGTAGGGTGAGCATAGCGTCGAAGTTATGATATCTGCTGATAAGTGTGGGTAACTGCCGCAGAGAAACACGGCAGTGCTGATAAGAAGAAGGAGTTGGTATCATGCAATTTGTCCATGCATTAATCATTGCGCTGTTTACATGGCTAGTAGCAACAGCATTTCCGATGTGGCTGAGATGGTCGATGTATTTCGGTGCTCCACTGGTGTCCGGGTTGATAAACGGCTTACTGCTGGGCGACCTGACCTATGGCCTTCAGTGTGGCGGAACTATCATGATGGCCTATATCGGCCTAGTTGCAATAGGAGGTTCGCTCCCCTCCGACCTTTCGCTGGCGGGCTACCTGGGCGTCTATATGACCATGGCCTCCCACGCCGATCCATCGGTCGGGCTTCCAATAGCGGTATCGCTCGGATTTCTCGGAATACTCTGCTCTAACGCAAAGATGTCTCTCAACCCGATATGGGTCCATAAAGCCGATAAATATGCGGCCGAGGGCAATACCAAGGGCGTTATTGCCATGAATCTTTTTGCTTCGCAAGTAGTTCCGTTCATCACCTATTTTCTACCCGCTTTTCTCTGCGTGCTACTGGGAGCGCCATTCATGGAAAAGCTGCTGGCGATAGTGCCCGAACAGGTCATCGACATATTGAAGCTTGTGGGCAAAATGATACCGGCACTGGGCCTTGCAATGCTTATGAATATGATGAACAAGAAATCGACCATACCGTTTTTCCTTATCGGTTTTGTGCTTGCGGCATATTTGAAGCTTGATATCATCGCACTCGCTATACTCGGGGCGGCCTTTGGCATACTGCATTTGCTCTACACTTCTGGAAGGAGGGCACAGGAGAATGACTGATACTGTTAACGTTAAAGACAAGATTACGCTTGATAAAGCCACCCTGCGCAAATCATGGTGGAACTGGACCTGCTGGGGTCAGATCTGCTACAACTTTGAACGTATGATGGGACTCGGCTTCTGCCACTCCATGATACCGATACTTAAAAAGCTCTATCCTAACGATAAACAGAAGCAGGCGGAGGGCATGACTCGCCATCTGACCTATTATAACACCGAAAACACATGGGGCTGCCTGATTCCCGGCATCGTTGCTGCGATGGAAGAGGAAAAGGCCAATGGTGCGCCCGTTGAGGACGAAACCATCAGCAATATAAAGACAGCGCTTATGGGGCCGCTTGCCGGTGTTGGCGATGCTATAACCCAGGGTATTGTCAAGGTCATACTGCTGGCTATCGGCATTGAACTTGCAATGCAGGGCAATGCACTCGGCCCCATATTATTCGTCGTGGTGTTCTCGATCTATGCACTGGCAGTCGGCTATACCTGCTATATGACCGGCTATAAGATGGGCAAAAACGCAGTAGTCAAGATATTGAGTGGCGGCCTTATAAAAGAGATAACAGAGGGCTGCGGTGCAATGGGTATGATGGTTCTGGGCGGGCTGGTAGCCACAAAGATCAATATAGCCACGCCTCTTACGCTGAAGCTTGGTGAGAAAGTGACCGAAATACAGGCGCTGATTAACCAAATAATGCCCGCACTTTTGCCACTTACACTGTTCTTCATCGTTTATGCACTCCTGCGCAAAGGCGTTACACCAATGAAGGCTATGGGAATTATTTTTGCTTCCGGCATCGTGCTATCGCTCTTCGGAATACTGGCATAACTGCATTTATATAACTGGAGGAATTTTCTTATGCTGATGGAACAACACCAAAAAACATTCGGAACTAAAAAGCCGCTTATCGGCTGCCTACACATGGCTGCCCTGCCGGGCAGCTATTATGCGGACCCCACGATGACTTTCCGCGATCATATCAAACGCCTTAAAGAAGATGCAAAGATACTGATGGAGGCCGGCTTTGACGCTTGTGTTTTTGCTAATGAGGGGGACAGACCCTATCTTTCAAAAGTTGGTCCGGAAACCGTCGCCGCCTATGTCCGCATAGCGACTGAGGTAGCGGAGACGCTGACAATACCTTATGGCTGCGGTGTGCTTATTGACCCGATAGCCACCTTAGCCGTAGCAAAAGCGATCGATGCTAAATTCGTGCGTACCTACGTTACCGGAACCTATAACGGGCTCTTTGGCTGGCAGAGCTTTGATCCGGGCGAGATATTCCGCTACCAGAAGCAAATCGGCGCCGAGTCCGTGAATGTATATACCTATTTTGAGCCCCATGCCGGGACGGCTATGGATACGCGTCCAGTAGAAAATCAGGTTGACGCCGGGCTTATGAACCTTCCAATAGCCGGCGTACTGATGGGCGGCCCCAGAGCGGGCCTTGCACCCGAAGCATCTTCGCTCAACAAGGTAAAGACCCGTTTCCCGAATGCACCGCTGATTCTTGGAAGCGGTGGGCGGGTTGACAATATCAAGGAGCTGCTCGGTATTGCTGACGGCGTTATTGTTGGCACCAGCATCAAATATGACGGCGTCCTCTGGAATCAGGTAGACCCAGCAAGAGCTTCGGCATTTGTAAACGCAGCGCGTAGGCTTTAACAGGAGGATCTATGCATATTGTTGAAACGATCATACATGACGAGATCGGCCTCCATGCCAGACCTGCCGCCAGATTCTCAAAGGCGGCTGCAGGCTTTCAAAGCGAAATCAAGATACGCAAGGAAGGCGACGATTCCGACTTCAACGCCAAAAGCATAACGGCTGTACTGAGGATGGGCGCTGTAAGAGGCACCAAAGTAATAATTACCGCAGAAGGCCCCGATGAAAAGGAAGCCTGTGATTCACTGCTTAAAACCATCGAGTAGTTTCAGCTATAATGCCCATCCCATAAACTTGTGCCTATCCAGCCAAGTTTCCGGGGTGGGCATTTTGCATTTCATTCACTAAATGGCTAATTGGCAACACTAAATCCGCTTCGATTTTACATCACCAGTCGTATAATAGTTCCAATCGATGGCCTCAAGCCAATTAATAGTTTTTACCGCAGTATCAACAAGCATATCAGCATTCATTAACCGCCCTTTTCCGCCGGTTCAACAGTGGCATCGCCAGTCTACGCAGTATCGATA
>DATMYZ010000100.1:0-8227 GCA_035560675.1 Clostridia bacterium | reverse complement strand
CCTTCATGGAATAATATCAACAATTTTAGTATAATCCAAATCAACAGAAGTAAGCACTGTTATTTGCGAGAAAAAAGTCAATTTTGCAAGAAAGGGAGCGGCTACTTGAATCAGTTGTTACTAGAAGCGCAAGAGATGTATCCGGAGTTGGTGGAATGGCGTCGAACGCTGCATCAGCACCCGGAAATAGGATTAGATTTGCCGGTGACTGTCACATTTGTGACCGACAAGCTCAGGGAAATGGGCTATGACCCAAAGCCCTGTGCGGGAGGCGTTGTAGCCCTATTGGAAGGCGCATCAGTGGGCAAAACCGTACTGCTCCGAGCAGATATGGATGCACTGCCTATGGAGGAACACAGCGGCCTGCCATTTAAAAGCACCATTTCAGGAGTGGCCCACACCTGCGGGCACGATATCCATACGGCTATGCTGCTCGGTGCAGCCAAGCTGCTGATGCACAACCGTAGCCGTATCTCCGGCAATGTCAAGCTGATGTTCCAACCAGGGGAAGAGGGCTATAACGGCGCTTTGGATATGATAAAATCCGGTGTGTTGCAGTGGCCGGAAGTAGACGCAGCCCTGGCGTTACATACGCTGGTAGGCGGCAATCATAAAGTGGGCAGCATGTGGTGCGCACCCGATGGGCCTGCCAAAGCGTCTTCAGATACCTTTGAAATAACTGTGTTTGGCAAAGGCGCGCATGGCGCAACGCCTGAAAAGGGCGTGGATGTTATCAACGCGCTGGGGCATATTCACAGTGCGCTGCAAACCATTAACAGCCGTGAGATTGCCGCGCGCGAGCAGGTGGTTTTGACGGTGGGGGCCATTTCTGCCGGGCAGAAAGAGAACATTCTGCCTGAAAGCGGATGGATGCGTGGCACTATTCGTACCTATTCTCAGGAATTACGCGATTATATCAAGCAGCGTATTGAGGCGGTTTCTTCAAAGGTGGCCGAGGCACTTGGCGCACGGGCTGAGGTCGTTTTTTCGGGCGGGCTTCCGCCAACAATCAACGACTGCACGGTTGCTTCTGAAATGTTCTCTTATGTCAAAGAGCTTATTGGCGAAGAAAATACAGGCATCATTGAGCCGATTACCGGTGCGGATGACTTTGCTGAAATTACAAGCCGTGTGCCGGGCGTTTATATGGACCTGTGCTTTAACGATTACGCCTCTTGCCCGTACAGCTTCCATTCGCCCTATATCGTGTTCCGCGAAGAGATTATGCCGGTCGGCGCAGCGGCCTATGCCTATTGCGCGGCCCGATGGCTGGCCGAGCACTGCTGATATGGTGCATTTCCTGCCTAAAACAGGATTAGCATAGCGTTTTATTGATTTGTTATTGAAAGGGGAATTTAAAATGAAAAGAGTTAAGAAAACAGTTTCTCTGCTTTTGGCGGTGATGATGCTTGTCCTGGTCGGCTGCGGCGGTTCAAGCTCTAAGCCGGCCGCCAGCCAACCCTCTGAGAGCACCGGCTCTCAGTCTACTCCAGAGGCAAGCACCGACTACAAAATCGCTATTCTCTACACCGATGCGTCGCAGGGTGAGGAGCCGGTGCGCGCCTATGAAAAGCTCAAAGCTCAGTATGGCGATAAAATTGTTGGCGCAGTTATCCCCAACAACGAAAGCGAAGCGCTGATGTCCACCGCACTGTCACTTGTTTCTGATCCTAAGGTCAAGGCGTTGCTGGTATTTCAGGAGCCGGTAGGCACTGTTGCAGCCGTCGACGCTTGCAGAGAAATTCGCCCCGACATCCTTTATGCGGCAGGCGTGATTGCAGAAGATCCGGTTATCGCTTCTGAAGCATTCGACGTTATGCTCAACCCCAATCAGATTAAGCTCGGCGAGCTGATCATTAAGCTGGCCCAAAATATGGGTACCAAGACCTTTGTACATTATTCCTTCCCGCGCCACATGGCAATGGCGCTGCTTTCCAGTCGGCGCGACGTGATGGAAGACACCTGCAAAGAATTGGGCATTGAGTTTATTAACGCCACAGCTCCCGACCCGATGGGCGACGCCGGCGTTAGCGGCACGCAGCAGTTTATTCTTGAAGACATCCCCAAGAAGGTCGCAGAATACGGTAAGGATACCGCATTTTTTGGAACCAACACGGCAATGATGGATGTTATTGTCAAGGGCGTTGTTGAGAATGGCGGCATTCTGCCCTCCACCTGTGACCCCAGTCCGTTCCAGGGCTTCATTTCTGGCCTTGGCATCAGCATCCCTGGCGATCGTTCATCCGACCCGCAGTACGCCGTTGAGCAAATTAAGGCTGCATTGGCTGCGAAAAACATGAGCGGACGCCTTGCCACATGGCCTGTTGCCTCTTCCTCACTGTATTTCTACTCGATCTATGAGTATGCTTGTCAGTGGGCCGAGGGCAAAATCACCCAAAAGACGGACATCAATGCCATGCAGGGTATTATGACCGAGGTTGGCTCTAAAATGGCCGGCACCAATGTCACTATTTATCTGGAGCCCTATGAGCTGCAAGGCAAGACCTATGACACCTACTTTGCATTTATGATGGATTATCTGGTTCTCTAAAAAGGCGGAAGCCAAATACAGTAAGAGGCCTGTTGACGTATTTTGACAGGCCTCTCGCTACAATATGCGGGGGCATTTCCGGGGCACCGCTCTTTTAAAAGCAGGCTTTCGGTTATTCCGCTGAAAAAGGAGTCGTCGGAAAATATGCAAAACAATACGCCGCTATTATCTGTGCAAAACGTCGGCAAGGCCTATTCAGGCAATCAGGTGCTGTCCGACGTCACGATGAACATTATGCCCGGCGAAATATATGCCATCTGCGGTGAAAACGGGGCGGGCAAATCCACCCTGATGAACATACTCTTTGGCATGCCGGTTATCGCAGAGACAGGCGGTTTTACCGGGAAAATTCTGATTGACGGACAGGATGTTCATATTGCCAGCCCGCTGGACGCTATTCGTCTGGGTATCGGTATGGTTCATCAGGAGTTCCTTCTGATCCCTGGGTTTACGGTGGGCGAAAATGTTAAGTTGAATCGTGAGCCGCTTAAGCCCGGACTCTTCAGCGCCCTACCGGGGGAGCGGATGAAAAATGTCGATTTTGAGGGCGTTAACACCCAGACGCGCGACGTTCTTAACCGGTTGGGTATTGAGCTTAGCGAGACGGCAGTCGTCTCAAACCTGCCAGTCGGCTATATGCAATTTGTTGAAATCGCTAAAGAAATTGATAAAGAAAATACGCGTCTGCTGATTCTCGATGAGCCTACCGCCGTGCTTACTGAATCTGAAGCGGCGATCGTCCTCGGAATTATCAAGCGTCTTTCAAAGATGGGTATTGCTGTGATGCTCATAACCCACCGCATAGACGAGATTATGAGCGTAGCCGACACCATTACCATTTTGCGTGACGGTGTCAGTGTTAAAACTATGGCGGCATTCGAAACTACTGCCGCCGAGATTGCTCGGCTGATGGTCGGGCGAGAATTAAACATCAGCAGCAGAACAAAACGCGAAACAGTCTCTGAAGACATTGTTATATCAGTGCGGAATCTTGAAGTGGACATGCCTGGCGAATTTTTAAACGGCGTCAGCTTTGACCTGCGGCGAGGCGAAATTCTTGGCATCGGCGGCCTTGCCGGTCAGGGCAAGCTGGCTATAGCCAACGGCGTTATGGGGCTCTACCCTGCACAGGGCGAGATTCTGGTTGAGTCAACACCACTGCGCCTAAACTCCCCAAAAGATTCTATTGCTGCACATCTGGCTTTTGTGTCTGAGGACCGCCGAAAACAGGGTATTCTTCCTGATCTTTCAATTGAAATGAACATGGTGGTACCCGCCATGATGAATCATGATGAGTTTTTTCATAAAATTGGTTTTTTGCGGCAGACGAACAAGCGCGAAATTGAGCGAACAGCCCAGCAGTACATTGAAGAGTTTCAAATTCGCTGCACCGGCCCCAAACAGCTTGTGGGACGGCTTTCCGGCGGAAACCAGCAAAAGGTTTGTATTACAAAGGCGCTGCTCCTAAAGCCTGACGTACTGCTGGTTTCAGAGCCGACGCGCGGCATAGACATTGGTGCAAAGGGCCTTGTGCTGGATACGATTGTGCGCATTAATGCAGAGCTTGGCGTTTCGGTTATTTTCACGTCGTCAGAGCTGGCTGAGCTCAGACAGCTTTGCGATCGCATAGCCATTATTTCGGATGGTAGGCTGACTGGAATTCTATCGCCTGATGCCTCGGACGAAGCGTTCGGTCTGGCGATGAGCGGAAAGAAGGTGGAACAATGACACACGATATTATTAAAAAGTTGGGGCTACCTCGAATTATTATCATTGCTTTCGTAATTTTTCTGTTTATTGTGGCGGGCATCCAAGGGCAGAATATGGCGACGCTGATAACCGATTCATTGACCCGCTTTGGCATGAACCTGGTGTTTTCTCTTGCGATGCTGCCGGCAATCATGTCCGGCATCGGACTGAACATGGGCTTGCCTATCGGAATCGTATGCGGCCTTCTGGGCGGTCTGGTGAGCATTGAGGCTGGTGTCTCTCCTTTGATGGGTCTTATAATTGCCATTTGTATTGCCATTGTTGTGGGCTTTGCCGTTGGTGTGGTCTATGGCAAGCTGCTCAATCGCGTCAAGGGCTCCGAAATGCTGATCGGCAACTATCTGGGCTCCTGCGTTATTTACCTGATGTGCATGTTCTGGTTTACCGCCCCGTTTAAAGACCCAGCCATTATCTGGCCCATGGGCGGCGCCGGCATTAGAACGACGGTAGCGCTAACCGGATATTATGAAAAGATCTTGTTGAATGTTTTGTCGTTTAAAGTTCTCGGCGTGACTATTCCGACAGGGATGCTGATTTTCGGCGCAGGCATCTGTGCCCTGATCTACTTCTTCTCAAACAGTAAAACCGGCGTTTCATTGCAGTCGGTTGGCAACAATCCGAGCTATGCCAACGCAGCCGGTATCAACGTCAACCGTGCCCGTGTCATCGGCGCCGCCTTTTCAACGGCTTTGGGCGCACTGGGCATTATTGTCTACGCGCAAAGCTATGGCTTTTTTCAGATGTACGAAGCGCCCTTAACCATGTCGTTTGTGCCTATGGCTGCGGTTCTGCTGGGTGGCGCTACCCTAAAGCGCGCCAACATATGGCACGCGGTGATAGGAACCTTTCTGTTTCAGACCATGCTGACCATCGCATTGCCGGTAGCCAATCAGATGTTCCCGGATGGAGACATCTCAGAGATGATCCGCATCATGACATCTAATGGCATTATACTATATGCGCTTGCGCAGGCGGGGGAGCAAGATTCATGAAAAAGATAATTAACGTTTCCTCTTTCAAGAGCCGGCTCAGGAATATGTTTACCGCTAATATAGTGCCGATTATTTTTCTGGCGGTTTGCCTCATAGGCAGCTATTATTCCGCTTCGTCGGCACCGACCATCCTTTCGGATTTGGTGAACCGTTTTTCGCGTAATGCTGTTCTGGTTATGTCACTGATCATGCCGGTTATCACCGGTATGGGCCTGAACTTTGGCATTGTGCTCGGCGCTATGTGCGGTCAGGCGGGCATCATTGTTGTCAGAATTCTCGGCATTGGCGGATTGCCTGGTATTTTTGTTGCCATGCTGGTTGCGGCAGTGGCCTCCGCCCTTTGCGGACAGCTTGCCGGACGTTTGTTAAACCGCACAAAGGGTCAGGAAATGATCACTAGTATGATCATGGGCTTCTTTGCGAACGGCGTTTATCAGTTCATCTTTCTTTTTGTAGTCGGCGGTATCATTCCGGTGACGTCAGAGATTATTCTCAGCAGCGGCATCGGTATCAACAGCAACATTGAGATGGGCTCCATGAAGAGCGCACTGGACAATATGACGCTGTTTGGGTTTAACACGCGAGTCGATGTGTTTACGGCGCTGGTTGTGCTGGGAATTCTCTTCACCACCTTGAGCCTAATCTCTTGTGTGGCACTCAAAAGACGCGAAAAAAGAGATATGATAAAATTACTTGCTGTAGCCTGCCTTTTCCCTATAGGGTTTATCGGTGGAAAGCTGCCTGCATTGGCGCAGTATAAGCTGCTGATTCGTATTCCCATACCGACATTTTTAATCATTTTTTTCGTTGGTTGGCTGATCAAATCATTCCTTAAAACCAAGCTGGGGCACGATATGCGCGCTGTAGGGCACGACAGGCGTGTAGCTGCTGCCGCCGGAATCAACGTTAACAGAACACGTATCATCGCGGTTATGATTTCAACCGTTATGGCCGGGATTGGTCAGGTCATCTACTATCAGAACCTTGGCGTGATGGATACTTATTATGGGCACGAACGTATCGGTACCTATTGCGTAGCGGCTATTCTGATTGGCGGTGCTTCGGTTAAAAAAGCCAACGTCGGTCAGGCTATCGTTGGAACACTGTTGTTCCATCTGCTGTTCAATGTCAGCCCGATGGCCGCGCAGAACCTGTTCAGCAATTCGATGGTAGGCGGTTACTTCCGTATGGCTATTTGCTACGGTATTATTGCGATATCGTTGATTCTGCACGCGTGGCGTTCACGGGTGGACGAGAAAAACCTGCGCGCACAAATGCGGTAGCGGGGGGCGACATAATGCGAACACAACCGTTACCCCGCAGGGGCTTCTGTAAAACAGATGCAGCTTCTCAGGCGATCATGCGGCTTGTGCGGTCGTTGGATGAGTCCAATCTGGGCATACACGCGCTCATGGTTGTTCAGGGTGGTGAGGTTCTGTCCGAACACTACTGGGCGCCTTATGCCAGCCACAAGCCCCACACGCTGTTTTCAGTCAGCAAAACGCTGACAGCCCTTGCGGTTGGCTTTGCCATTCAAGATGGCTGTCTGGGAATGGATGACTGCGTCGTTTCTTACTTTCGCGATTTGCTGCCAGCCAAAACCTGCGAAAACATGGAGAAGACCACCATACGCCATTTGATGACGATGAGCACCGGGTTTGCTGCCGACCCACACGATTTCAACTGGCCACGCGACACCGATGTGCTTGCAACAGGACCGCACTGTTACTATAATGGCATTGAGACACACACAATTGACTGGGCAAAGAATTTTTTCAACCACTATGTCCCTTTTGAGCCCGGAAAAAGATTTATGTACTGCACCCATGCCTCTTATATGCTAGCGGTGCTGGTGCAGCGGGCGACCGGCCAAACCGCGCACGATTATCTCAAAGATAGGCTGTTCGAACCTCTTGGCATCGCCGGAACCAGCTGGGAGAAATGCCCGCAAGGATATAATGTCGGCGGTTGGGGGCTGATGATGAAGCTGGAGGATCTGGCTAAAATCGGCCTTTTCCTACTACATAGCGGCCAATGGCAGGGCAAACAACTGCTCGATGCCCAATGGGTCTATGAAGCGACGACGCCTCAGGTGCTGTTGGGTGAGCATCACCGGCAGGATAGCAATATTAACTTTTTGGGGTATGGTTATCAACTGTGGGTGGATAGCAGAGCAGGTGCATTTTCTGCACGTGGGGCCTTTGGACAGGGCTGTTTGGTATTGCGGCAGCAAGACGCGGTAATCACATGGTTTTCTGGCGCGGATGCGCGGCAGTCAACCAAAATTTCAGAGCTCATGTGGGAGATGCTGATTCCGGCACTGTCCGGTCAGGTTGGCACATCAGTTGACGGCGATGTAGAGTCGTATGTGGAAAAACCGCTGTGCATGCCGCTGCCGGAGGGACTTCCCTCTCCAAAAAGTGGAGTGGCTTTAAATTTCAGCGGAAAGCGCTATCTGTTTGCGCCAAATTCTTTGGGTTTTACCAGTATCACGCTTGCGTTCGGTGAAAAACAGGACAGCCTGATGCTAGGGTGGAAGAACAAGGAATTTAGCGTCCCGGTGGGGCATAGCTGTTGGGCACAGGGGAAAACCTGTGTACCCACTGACCAAACAGACACTGATGTCTCAATTCTATTTGAGTCCGTTAGCTGTGCGGGTGCATGGCAGGGCGACCGATATCTTCTGGACATGTGTTTCGATGAGACTTCTTACATTAGCACGCTTGAAATTACGTATGACAATGAGGCTGTTGTGGTTAAACACCACAGAAACTGCAGCTTTATGGCCTGTACCGATACGTACATGGTCGGAATTCTTGCAGTAGAAACCAGTTGAAGTTGGACGAAAAAGAAGCCCGGCCTAGGCTGGGCTTCTTTTGTTGGTACAGCATATTATAAGAATGCCGCTCAATCC
>DATMYZ010000099.1:0-2277 GCA_035560675.1 Clostridia bacterium | reverse complement strand
CATATAAATAACTATCTTAATTTTCAGTCCGCCAGTGCAAAATCTATTCTGCCAGTGGAGACCTCAGCGGCAGCTACAATAACAGCAATGCTGTCCCCAACTCGAACGCGGCGTTTGCCGTCGACAGTTGCATATTGCATTCTGCCGTCATACAGCATGCCCTCACCCAGCGATTCGGTGCGAACCAGCCCATCAATGGTGTTTTCAAGTTGGACATACACACCGTGCGCCGCTGCGGACATCACCGTGCCGATATAGCGTTCACCAATGTGCTGACTCATATATTCGGCTTTATAGCTGTCCTCACATGAACGTTCAACACCCATGGCGTTGATCTCCGTATTACTTGACTGCTTAGAAGCTGATGCCACAAACCCCGCAAAGCGTTTTTGCAATTTTGCCACCGGCTCACTCTTACCGTAAGCCGAAAGGATACGATGAATCGCCAGATCGGGGTAACGGCGGATCGGCGAGGTAAAATGCGTATAATTAGCCAATGCAAGGCCATAGTGTCCCAAATTTTTCTCGTTATAACGCGCTTTTTGCATAGAGCGCAACATAGCGGAATTAATCAGCACTGCATAGGGCGTCTGTTGAGCCCGCTGCAAAATGTTCGACAGTGCTACCGGACGCACACCCGGAAGCACTTTGCCAGAGGGCAGGCCCACAGTGTCCAGAAGTTCTTTAAGCGCCGCCAGTTTTTCGGGGGATGGCGTCTCGTGCACGCGGTAAACAAACGGCAGTTGCTGCTCTAAAGCCAGCGTAGCCGCTGCCTCGTTCGCGATCAGCATCAACTCTTCGATCAAACGCTCGGCCTCGCCTTGCACACGGGGCAAAACATCGGCGGCCACGCCGTTGACGTCCACGATAATCTTAGATTCTGTAGAGGATAGCCCCAGGGAACCTCTTTCGGTTCGCCGTTTTTGAAGCAGCTTTGCCAACTGAGCCATCTCAAAAAGCTGAGGTTTGACCTCATAATATTTTTCGTTGAGTTGTGTATCCTGCTCACCCGCCAAAATACGATTAACCTCGGCATAAACCCCCTTAACGCGAGAGCGTATCACCGTTTTGGCAAAGCGAAAACCAGTCAATGCCCCATCGTGATCCAAAGTCATCAGAGCAGAAAAAGCGAGCCTGTCCTCCTGTGGATTCAGCGAGCAAGCCCCGTTTGAAAGAGCGGGCGGCAGCATGGGAATAACTGATTCGGCGAAATAAACCGACGTGCCTCGGTGAAATGCTTCAGCATCCAGAGGACTGTTCGGGGTAACATAGTGACTGACGTCGGCAATATGCACGCCCAAATGCCACCCGGTTTCAGTTCTATTCAGCGACACTGCGTCGTCAATATCCTTGGTATCAGCCCCATCTATCGTAAAGATGGGCTCGTGGCGCAGATCAAGCCGACCGGAAATTTCCTGAGTAATATCGCGTCCAGCAGCTTGATCCGCGGCGTCTAAAACCTCGGGGATAAAAGATCGGTCGATTCCGGCGGCATCTAAAATTGCGTCACAGCAGTTTTTGGCTAACATAGCGCTGCCAAAGCGACCTTCAACCACCGCACGATAATCTCGATGCCTGTCGCCATCTTGACGAATGGTCGCAACTACCTTTTCACCACTAACCGCGGCGCGCTTCTGCCCTTCGATAATCAACGGCGCAAAGGCGGTGTTATCAGGTATCAGCTCCAGCTCGCCATAAGCGTTGGTTTTAGCTGTGCCGGACAAGCGTACGCGGGCACGCTCTAAAACAGACAGCACCTCGCCTGCATCCAGTTCGCCATCAGACTTATTAATCCGCAGCATGACTCGATCACCAGGCATAGCACCCATCAATTGCCGCCCGGGCACAAATACATCTCTGTCTGCACCGTCTGGGCGTGCAAACCCGAACGTGCTTTTCACCTTAATGATGGTGGCAGGCTTGGCGCCCACATTTTGCGAGAGCACCACACGACGGTTTTCGCCTACAATTTCGCCCTGCGCCTGCATGCGGTCAATCAACTTTTGGTATTCGCCAATATCCTTATTATCTACTCCGGCACGGCGGCGCAGCTCTTTATGCGCAATGGGTTTCTTACCGCTTTTGCGCAGCTGCACCCGAACTCTTTTTTCTAAATCCGACATATATAATCCTTCCATACTGTCCATCTCATAAAAGGCAGACAAGACTTGCGCAGTAATTTATTATTATTGAAATGAAATAACAGTATCATTAATAAAAAAACGGAGCTCCGCCATAAAAGCAGAACTCCGTCACCATTTTTTTGCAGATTATCTG
>DATMYZ010000098.1:0-8141 GCA_035560675.1 Clostridia bacterium | reverse complement strand
GGGATCTTTTGCATCTTTACTCTTTTTTACCGAGGAAATTTTAGCAAACTGCACAAAACAGAGGATGGCTCAGGCCGTCCTCTGTTTTGTAGTTTATGGAAGTCAGGTTCGGCATAGAACCCGCTTTGTCAGTTGTCCCAGATAGATCACACGCGATGCATCAGATCGGTATAGGTCGGCATTGGCCAGCAATCCTTATCCATCATGCGCTCGCAGAAGTCCGATATTTCGCGGATGCTCTGCATGTCTTTCTGGATGACATCACGGATATAGCGCGTCGCGGTCTCGCCGTTTTCATCCGGGAGCGACAGAATATCGTCGCGCAGCTTCTGAGTGCGCTTTGTCAGTTTACTGAATGCGTCCGACAGCGTCTCAACGTAGTCGAACAGATCGGCGTTATCCAGCCCGATGGAACGCAACCGTTTTAGGCTCTCGGCGGTTTTTCCGGTGTAGATGATCACAGCCGGCAGCACCTGCCGCTGCATCATCTCCAGCAGGGTATTGGCCTCAATCAGCGTAATTTTGCTGTAGTTTTCCAGCATAATCTCATAACGCGAGTGGCACTCAACCGGCGAAAAAATACCAAAGCGCCCAAACAGATCAATAGTATCCGGCTGCTTCCAGACGGCGGCGGCATCCAGCGCATTGGTGAACGCCGGCAGGCCGCGGCGGGCGGCTTCCACCTTCCAATCCTCAGAATAGTTGTTGCCGTTCATGATGATACGACCGTGGGCGGCATAAGTTTCACAGGCGATTTCACGCACGGTTTTTTCGATATCCGTACTGTTTTCAAGCTTTGCCGCAAAAGCGTCGAGGCTGTCACAGATCATGGCGTTGAGCACGATGTTAGCCAGCGCAATCGACTGTGCCGAACCGACCATGCGGAACTCAAACTTGTTGCCGGTGAAAGCAAAAGGCGAGGTACGGTTGCGGTCGGCGTCGTCGGCCAGCACGCTGGGGATAGCATCAACACCCACTGAGACAGGATGCTTCTGTGCGCCGGTACCGTCGCGGCGGCAAGCCGCCAGCAGGTTTGTATAGCGCTCACCTAAAAACATTGAAATGATCGCGGGCGGCGCTTCAAATCCGCCTAGGCGGTGGTCGTTGCCCGGCGTGGCGGTCGATAGCCTAAGCTGCGCCGCATAGCGGTCAGCCGCGCGCACAAACGCAGCGAGAAAGAGGATAAACGTCAAGTTATTCTCAGGGTGTTCGCCCGGCGAAAGCAGGTTTTTACCCTTGTCGGTGCAAAGCGAATAGTTATTGTGCTTGCCGGAACCGTTGACGCGGGCAAACGGCTTTTCATGCAGCAGGCAGGCCAGATTATGTTTTTTGGCAACCTCTTTCATAATCTCCATGATCAGCTGGTTCGCATCGCAGGTGATATTTGCCGAATCGAACACCGTTGCCAATTCGTGTTGGGTGGGTGCCACCTCGTTGTGCTTGGTTTTGGCGGTCACACCAAGTTCCCATAGCGTTTCATCCAGCTCATGCATAAACGAGGAGATGCGCAGCCGCACGCGGCCGAAATAGTGGTCGTCAAGCTCCTGACTCTTGGGCGGCGGCGCGCCGATTAGCGTTCTACCGCATAGTTTCAGGTCAAGGCGCTGCTCATAGCGCTCGCGATCCACCAGAAAATATTCCTGCTCGGCACCGACCATCGGTATAACGCGGGCGGTCTCTTTGTCGCCCAACAGCCGCAGAATGCGCACCGCCTGACGCGAGACCGCATCCATCGAGCGCAGCAGTGGCGTCTTCTGATCTAAAGAAATGCCGCTCGGCCCGCAAAATGCCGTGGGGATGTAAAGCGTCTTATCCTTGACAAACACGGACGATGTTGGATCCCATGCCGTATAGCCTCTGGCCTCAAAGGTGTTGCGGATGCCCCCCGACGGGAAGGACGAAGCGTCCGGTTCACCCTGCACCAATGCACGCGAGCTGAATTCCAGCATGGCAGTACCGTTGCCACAGGGCTCTAAAAAGCCCTCGCTTTTGCCGGCGGCAGCGTTGGTTAGTGGCTGAAACCAGTGCAGGTAATGGGTAGCACCCTGCCCTATCGCCCATTTTAGCATAGCGTCAGCCACCGGTTCCGCGATGCTTTCGTCAAGCTTACCGCCTTCTTTGCGCGTTTTACGCAAGCTTAAAAACACCTCGGCAGGAAGCATACGCTCCATGACCTCATCGTGAAATACGTGAATTCCAAATCTTTCTTGAATAGTCATCTTTTCCTCTCCCAGCTTTTTACCAAACGGTTTCGGTTTGGTAGTTAATAAATTATTTCCGCATCAATAAACAAAAAATATGATAAAGTATATAGTAGCATTTGACAGCCATTTTTTCAAGCGAAACCGCTCTACGGCGGGCATTATGATATTGTTCGACCGTGTAAAGACGCTGTCAATCAGTTACTTTTTTGATTATTTAGTTGTTATTTTGCTTCATTTTGAAACAGTTTCAATTTCTCCTTGCCAATTTTTCTAGAATGTGCTATTGTATTTTTAGTAAGTATGAAGTATTGACAGGAGAGTGGGTAACAACCCGCTCTTTTGTTTATGTATAGGGGGTTAACTATGGCAAAAGCTAAACAAAACACCGCGCAAACGGCAGAAAAACTAGCTCAGCCGGTGCTGTTACAGATGGGCTTGAGACTATGGGACGTCCGCTTTGAAAAAGAGGGCGGCGCATGGTTTCTACGCTATTATATCGACAAGGACGGCGGGGTAAACATCAACGACTGCGAGCAGTTCTCACATCTTATCGACCCTATTCTTGATGCGGCGGACCCTATTGAGGGTTCCTACAGTCTGGAGGTTTCTTCTCCAGGCGTCGAGCGTGAGCTGACCAAGCCCTGGCATTTTGAAGAAAATATCGGGCGGCCGGTTATGGTGCGACTCATCCGCGCGCGGGAAGGCCTGCGCGAAATTACCGGAACGCTCGTTTCGTATAACGACGGCACGGCGGTGATACGTGAGGCTCAGACCGAAGCAGAGCACGCCGTCGCCAGAAATGAGGCGGCCTATATCCGCCTGCAAGACGATTTTGATTACAGCAAAGGAGCAGGACAATGATTAACCGTGAGTTTTTCGAGGCACTGTCGCTTCTCGAAAAGGAAAAAGGTATTCCCGTTGCTTACATGGTGGAAAAAATTAAAAATGCTGTTTCCATTGCTGTAAAGCGCGACGTAAATGGCGGCGAAGATAACATTGTGGAAATTGATCCGGTATCGGCACGCTTTTTTGTTGCCGTGCGCAAGCAGGTGGTCGCCGAGGTGGAGGATCCCTCTATCGAGATAGGCGTGGGCGCGGCTCAAGGCGTCAAAAGCAACGCCAAGGTTGGCGATATCGTCGAAATTCCGCTTGAGCCCAAGCAGTTCGGGCGCATTGCGGCCATGAGCGCCAAGCATGTTATCCGTCAGGGCATCAGAGAAGCCGAACGCGGTCAGCTGCTGGCCGAATACCAGTCCAAGCAGCGCGACATCGTCACTGCTACCGTTATCAGAACCGACCCCAAGCGTGGCAGCGTAACGGTTGAAATCGGTCGCAGCGAAGCGGTTCTGCCAAAGGCTGAACAGGTACCGGGCGAGGCCTATAGAGACGGCGATCGCATTAAGGTCTATGTTTCTGATGTTATCAACGGCGAAAAGGGCCCGAAGATCATGATTTCACGCATCCACCCGGGTCTGGTCAAACGCCTGTTTGAGATGAACATCCCCGAGGTTTACGATGGCACGGTCGAAATTAAGGCCATCTCGCGCGAGGCTGGTACCCGTTCCAAGGTGGCTGTCGCCTCCCGCGACGACAATGTCGACGCCGTGGGCGCCTGCATAGGTCCCAAGGGCGCACGCGTGAATACCATCGTCGATGAGCTCGGCGGTGAAAAGATAGATGTTATCCGTTATTCCGAAGATCCTGCGGAGTTTGTCGCCGCGGCACTTTCTCCGGCAACTGTCCTCGCGGTGGAAATTGACCCCGAGGCCACAAAGACCTGCCGCGTGACGGTGCCCGACCATCAGCTGTCTCTGGCCATCGGCAACAAGGGCCATAACGCCCGTTTGGCTGCCCGGCTGACCGGCTGGAAAATCGACATCCGCCCTGAAAGCGGTTTCTATGGTGAGGATGAAACCGCCCCCAAGGCGGTTATCGAATCCGCTGAAGAATCCGACGAAGAAACCGAAAATTAAACCTGTATTGAGCGCCATCGGAGGTGGTATGGAATGAAGCAGAAAAAACTGCCGCTGCGCATGTGCGCTGGTTGCGGCGAACATAAGCCCAAAAAAGAGCTGGTGCGGGTGGTAAAGAGCCCCGAGGGGGAAATTTCGCTCGATCTTTCGGGCAAGAAGCCGGGCCGCGGCGCCTATATCTGCTCAACACTGAGCTGCCTGCAAAAAGCCCGAAAGGCCCGCAGGCTGGAAAAAGCTTTTTCCTGTCAGATTCCCGACGGCGTTTATGATGCGATGGAAAAGGAGCTGACCGCCAGTGAAGGGTAATCTGCTCGGACTTCTTGGCATCTGCCGCAAGGCAGGCAAGCTAAAGCTCGGCTTTGACCCGGCAGTCGCCAGTCTGGGGCGGGATGCACAGCTTTTGCTGTTTACTGCCGACATTTCGTCTAAAACCAGATTGCGGATGCTAAAAAAAGCTGAAGGCACAGCCGTAAAATCGCTGGATCTGAGCGAGACCTCCGACGCGGTGTATGTCGCCATCGGAAAGCGTGTCGCTGTCATGGCTCTCACAGACAAGGGGCTGGCCGAAAGAGCGGCCGCGCTGCACAGCGCCGGGCAGCAAAAGGCCCCAAACAGCAGGGATAACCCGACTGACTAAAAGACACAGCACAAATGCCAACACCCATTCGTTTTAAACGAGGCACGGGGGAACAATAGATGCAACGGCTGTCAAAAGCCGGCGGTGCTTTAAGCTGCCGCTCACGCCTTTAACTAAACAGTCTTTGCAATACGGTGCGCCTATCGCGCCGAATCGCCCGCCCGCAGGCGGTTCTCAGCCTGCTGGACGCCGCAAGCTGAGAACTACACGAGGAGGATTCTTATTATATGATGGACAAATACCGCGTACATGAGGTTGCCAAGGATTTAGGAGTGCCTAACAAGGATATTCTTGCACTTTTAGGCCAATACTTTCCCGATGACCAGCGCAAGCACATGACGGCGCTTACAGATGCTGAACTGAATCTGGTGTTCGACCACTATACCCAGAAGGACAGCCTAAAGAGCCTGAATGATTATTTTGTGCTGGCACAACAAGCCAAGGTCGAGCCTGTTGCTCAGCCCGTCGCTGAGCCTGTTATCGAAACTATTATCGAGCACGCCGCTCCGAAAGCGCCAGTTCCAGAAGCGCCAAAGATGCCAGTGCACGAAGTGCCGCAGCCAAAGGTTGTCGTGGCAGCGGCTCCCCAGCCGCATCAGCCGCATCAGCCGCAACAACAGCCGCAGCAGCGGCCTGCGCAGCCCGCGCAGAACCGATCAGCACAGCCCATCAGTAACAATAACAATTATACCAATAGGCCGACCCGTCCGGTACAGTCGCAACAGCAGCGCCCGCCGCACACCGGACAACAGCAGCGCTCGCCGCAGCAACAGCAGCGCCCCGCGCAGCAGATGCAGACACAGCAGCCCCTGACACAGCAGGGTCAAACCGCACAGCAGGGTCAGCCGGGGCAACAGCCGGCTTCTAACCGCGTTGAACGCCCCGCTTCGCGCCATGTGGATATGCGTTCGGCACAGGTGAACCTCGAAAAATATAATGAGCGTTACGAGCAGATTGCGCCTTCTAACATTGCAGCGAAGACGCAGGGCCCCGCCAAGCAGAAGTTCACTGGTCGCCAGCAGCGCGGCAAGCCCGCGCGCTCGCGTTATGAGAAAGAAGCCGAAAAGATGCGCCGCCTTGAGCTTGAGCGACAGAGACGCCAGAAGCTGGAGATTTCGCTGCCTGAAGAGCTCACTGTCGGTGAGCTGGCGCTGCGCTTAAAGGTGCAGGCTGCCGAAATTGTCAAGCGTCTGATGGGTATCGGCATTATGGCGTCGGTTTCTCAGATGATCGACTACGACACCGCCGCGCTCGTCGCGATGGAAATTGGCGCAAAGGTTGAGCGCGAGGTGGTCGTCACGATTGAAGACCGCCTTTTTGACGAAACAGAAGATGTTGAGGAGAACCTTTCTCCCCGCTGCCCTGTCGTCGTCGTCATGGGCCACGTCGACCACGGCAAGACCTCGTTGCTTGACGCAATACGTAAAACCAATGTCACCTCGGGCGAGGCCGGCGGCATCACCCAGCACATCGGTGCGTATCAGGTCGAGATCAACGGCAGTCCCATCACATTTTTGGATACCCCCGGCCATGCGGCCTTTACCTCCATGCGCGCAAGAGGCGCACAGGTGACCGATATCGCCGTGCTGGTGGTTGCCGCTGACGACGGCATTATGCCGCAGACGGTTGAAGCCATCAACCACGCCAAGGCTGCCGGTGTTGCAATTATTGTCGCCATCAATAAAATCGACAAGCCCGCCGCCAACCCTGAAAGAGTTAAGCAGGAGCTGACGGAATATGAGCTGGTACCCGAAGAGTGGGGCGGCGACGTCATCTGCGTCCCCGTTTCTGCCAAGACCGGGAATGGCATTGACACCCTGCTTGAAATGATTCTGCTCGTCGCCGAAACGCAGGAGTTAACCGCTAACCCCGACCGTTTTGCCAAGGGCACCGTTATAGAAGCCAAGCTTGATAAGGGCTGCGGCCCTGTCGCCACCGTGCTGGTACAAAACGGCACGCTTAGAACTGGCGATATGGTTATTGCGGGCACCGCGCTGGGCCGCGTGCGCGTCATGACCGACGACAAGGGCAATCGCATTGACGTTGCAGGCCCTTCGACTCCGGTGGAGATTACCGGCCTTTCTGAAGTGCCGACTGCGGGCGATATTCTCAACGCTGTTGAAGATGAGCGCCTTGCCAAGGAGCTGGTTGACCAGCGCCGCCACGAGGCCAAGGAAGCGCAGTTCCAGGCTTATCAGAAGGTTACGCTGGATAATCTGTTCAGCCAGATTTCTGAGGGCGAAATGAAGGAGCTGCCCATCATTGTCAAGGCCGACGTTGACGGATCGGTCGAAGCGGTAAAGCAGTCGCTTGAAAAGCTCTCGAACGAAGAAGTCAAGGTGCGTGTCATCCACGGCGCCGTCGGCGCTATCAGCGAATCAGACGTCATGCTGGCCAATGCTTCAAACGCCATCATCATCGGCTTTAACGTCCGCCCTGAGCCTTCAGCCAAGCTCTCCGCTGAGCGTGACAACGTCGACCTGCGGCTCTACCGCGTGATCTACGACGCCATCAATGACGTCACCGACGCGCTCAAGGGCATGCTGACCCCGAAGATCCGCGAGAAGGATCTCGGACGTGCCGAGGTGCGTCAAGTTTACAAAATTTCTTCTGTTGGCACCGTTTCGGGCTGCTATGTGCTGGAGGGCAAGATCATCCGCAATGCGCTGATCCGCGTCGTGCGTGATGGCATTATCGTCGCCGACGACAAGCTTGAAAGCCTCAAGCGCTTTAAGGATGACGTCAAAGAGGTCGCGCCCGGTTACGAGTGCGGTATGACGCTGAGCAAATTCTCTGACATCAAGGTTGGCGACGTATTTGAAGCTTATGAGATGGAAGAGTACCGCGACTGATTTTGTTGTGGCTCTTCACAAGAATATTGAGATTACGATTGTTTGAAAGGAGGCGTTTTTATGCCTTCCTACCGTGCCGCAAGAACTCATGAGGACGTGCAGCGTGAGCTTTCAGCCATTCTGCGCGAGATGAAAGACCCGCGTATTTCCGGCGGAATGCTTTCTATCGTCAAAACTGACCTGGCAGCTGATCTTTCGGTCTGCCGCGTCTATATCAGCTCTCTGCAAGGTCACGACGCCGCCGACGAAGCCGTCAAAGCGCTAAAGAGCGCTGCCGGTTTTCTGCGCCGCGAGCTGGGGCACCGCCTGCAGCTACGGCATACGCCAGAGCTGCGCTTTACGGCGGACAGCTCGATTGAGCATTCGGCCGATATCGCCAAAATCCTCATCAATCTGGAGGAAAAGAAGCGTGATAGTTAATGCCCGCCGCTGCGCCGAGTTGTTTTTGCAGCAGGACGATATCCGTATTCTGTGC
>DATMYZ010000097.1:0-5925 GCA_035560675.1 Clostridia bacterium | reverse complement strand
CTTTTTCCAGGTTCTACTCCGGAACCGGGCAGAGGGGAATGGTTTTTTATTTTAGATGTAATATGTACACGGGCCGGAAACGAATGGCGCAGTGCACTGCGCCTTCCAAATGGAGAACTGACCGAGCGCGTTCAAAGCGACGAAACTGAGCGCAATTTTTGGCGTACGCGGCAACAAGATGGGGCCGCTGCGCTGGATGCATACCGTTTGCCAGTATGCAGTGCGCTGAGGGAACTAATTACAAGCTACAAAATTCGCTCTGTAATGGAACTCGGGCCAGGTTGGGGGAATTACACATTTTTTCTTGCCGAACAAGGGGTACGACTTGCCTGCGTAGATATATCACCGGATAATCTCGACTACTTAGCCCGTGAGCTAAAAACGCGCATGGGTGTATCTGCAAAGATGGTATGTGTACCGTGGGAAAACGCCCAAATTGAGCCAAACGGATACGACATGGTGTTTGCTTATAACTGCTTTTATCGAATGTACAATATCGAGCAGTGTCTGTTGAAGCTTAATCTTGCCGCAAAAAAGCTCTGTGTTATGGGCATGAACCGCCCACCGGAGTTGCCCTGGCTGCCCGCGATTGAAGAACTGGGGTTAAAAGTTCGCTACACCCGTATGGGGTGCGAGCAGTTTCAAAAGGTGCTTACCCAGCTTGGAATCAACGCGAAGCTAATTGATCTTGAAAACAAGCGCGAATACCGCTACGGCTCTATAGATGCGCTCATGGCGCGAGCTCGACAGCATATCCACTCAGATTTTAATGAAGACGCACTGAAAAAACTGCTGACGAGTTATCATCAAGTACTACCAGATGGCAGCCTAGTATGCGAATACCACTTTTTATCCCAACTGTTGGTCTGGGAACCAAAGGCACTTTAAATGCTATCAAGGCTTATACAAGGCTTTGAAAATAAAGGAGGAACCCCAATTATGAATTTATGGAAACGAAAAACAATGTCGCGCGTCGTTGCGTCGGCAATGGCTGCGATCACAGTGCTTGCCGTTACGGCCTGCGGAACTTCTCAGCAGCCTACTTCATCCACCCCTGTCGCATCTGTGCCGCAACAGGCCGTTTCGTCGCGGCCCGTCGTCGATAAGGACGCCGAAATTGTGCTGGCTGGATACCGCAACATTGCCCCCGGCGAAAAGGACGGCTACTATTGCAGCAAAATCCTCTATGTGTGGGAGCCGCTCGTCACACAGAACGACAACGCCGAGCCCATTCCCTGCCTTGCAGAGAGTTGGAAGATGAGTAATGATGGCACCGAATGGACTTTTGCACTGCGTATAGGCGTCAAATTCCACGACGGAGCCGATTTTAACGCTGACGCGGTCATCGCAAATTTCGACCGCATGAAGCTTGGCGTCAAAAAGTCGTCTTTTTATCCGCTGGATATCAACACGCACTACCCCAATCTTGTTTCTTACGAAAAAACGGGTGATTACGAAATCAAGCTGACGTTTTCGCAGCCCTCCCCCACGCAGCTTTACAATATGGTAAACTTCGGCAGCCCAATCTACAGCCCGGCCTGCTTTGATGCAGAAGGTAATTTCAGTGGCATCGCACAGGGTACCGGTCCCTTTAAGATTAAAGAAAACGTTCTCAACGAATATGTGCTGCTTGAGCGCAACGACGACTATTATGGCGATAAGGCTAAGGCCAAAAGCATCCGAATCAAGGTTATCCCAGACGCCGACACCCGTTTCTCAGCGCTAAAATCCGGCGAGATTATGGGCGTGCTTGATCTCAATGCAATCCCTACCGCGCTGGCCGTCGAGCTTAAAGACAACAGCGATTTTGAACTGACTACGACCAAATCTACCATGATTCGCTATCTTGCAGTGAACGGATCAGCAGCTCCCTTTAATAATGTAAGACTTCGCCAGGCCGTTAGCCTTGCGCTTGACCGCAACACCATTGTTAATCAGATTTATTACGGCTTTGGCTCTCCCACCACAAATATACTCAACTATTCCACGCCGTTTTACCACGCGGTAACGGTAGAAGAAAATGTGGAAAAAGCCAAGGAACTTGTCAATGAGATTACCGGCGGGAAGCGCCTTAATGTCAAATTCCTCTACAACAGTCAGGAAGCCGCCCAAAAGGGCGAAGTTGAATATATCTCTTCGCTGCTTTCTGAGATCGGCCTTGACTGCGAATTGATGCCAATGGAAATGACCGTGATGAAAGAAGAAATGAAAAAGGGTAATTACGATTTTGCCAGAATGCAGCAGGGACTTTCGAACTCCGAACCGGCAACAATTTTTCGCCGCTTTATGCTAACCGACGGCGATCTAAACAAGGCATATTCGCTCGGCTATCAGAGTGACGAGGTTGATGCCCTGATGGAAAAGGCCATGTCAGCGCTGGATATGAACGTTCGCACCGAGTGCTACAATAAGATTCAGGAGATTTCCGCGCAGGAGTTTCCCGTCATTCCGCTTTTTAACGACATGACGTTGATGGCCTACAGCAACAAACTGACAGGCTATCAGGCCAAGCTCTACGGTTTGGAACTCCCGCTTGTCGAGTGGGCTGACTGAGCATGAAACGCTATCTGCTTCAAAAATGTTTTTCCCTGCTGCCGGTGCTGTTCGGAATATCTCTGGCGGCGTTTGTGCTGGGCGTCGTGACACCGGGCAACCCGGCGGAATTGGCACTTTCCGCCGGCGGATATACGCCCACGCCGGAGCAGATTGCAGCAATGGAAATGCAAATGGGACTGGATCAGCCTTACCTTGCGCAGTATGTGCGCTGGGTAGGGCGCGTCCTGTGCGGCAATCTGGGAACTTCTTACGCGAGCGGAAACTCTGTGGTGCAGGAATTACTGACACGATTGCCTGTTACATTGCGGCTTACCGCCTACGCGATGGCATTAACATGCGTATTGGGTATTGCGCTGGGCTGTGCTGCGGCTGCGTTTCGCGAGGGCGCAATAGACCGCATCATACGCTTTGGCATCAACGTGTCGCTGTCGCTGCCCGGTTTCTGGTTTGCGCTTTTAATGATCTTAATATTTTCTGAAATGCTCGGATGGCTACCCACCAGCGGAGGCGGCGGCCTACGCCACATAATCATGCCGACGACGGTTTTATCTCTGGCACCATGTGCGACTTCCGCACGTCTTACGCGCGCGGCGCTTTTATCCGAAGCCGGCAAACCGTACTATTCTGCCGCTGTTTGCAGAGGCGCAGGACGTTGGGGGCAAGTGGTTCAAAATGCACTACCAAATGTCATACCACCAGTGTCGGCCTTGCTAGGCAATTCTCTGGGCGGTATGCTTGGAGGTTCGGTCATCGTCGAAACAATATTTGCCCTGCCGGGCATTGGCAGCTATGCGCTTGATGCGATACATGCGCGGGATTATCCTGCGCTACAGGGCTATGTTTTGTTGACTGGTTTTGTTTTTGTAACCATTACGCTAATAGTGGATATTATCAGTATGCTATCCGACCCGAGGGTCAGAGTGGGAAGGAGTCGAATATGAAAAAAAATTCCGTTCAGCTCTGGCTTTCTGTCGGTATACTGCTTGGCATTCTGATGCTCAGTGCAGCTGCGCCATTAATCGCGCCGTTTGACCCCAACAAAATTGATATGGCTGTGCGGCTTCAGGGACCAAACGCAGTTCATCTTTTGGGCACCGATTCGCTCGGGCGCGATATGCTCAGCCGCGTGCTTTACGGTGGCAGAAGTTCGACGCTACTGGCAGTTGCAGCAACTCTTGTTTCAATGGGCATAGGCATGATTGTCGGGGTGCTTGCCGGTTATTATTCTGGCGCCTGCGACGCGGTATTGACAGCCGTAACCAACGTCTTTCAAGGTCTGCCTGGAACCTGCATAATGATTGCGATAGCGGGTGTTTTAGGGCCAGGGCTCGACCACATGCTGCTGGCGCTGGTGGTGACTTCGTGGGCGGGTTTTTCTCGAATTGTGCGGACAGAGACGCTGCGCGTACGTGAGCAGCCCTATATCGAGGGGCTTCGACTATTAGGTGCCGGTACATCTAACATTCTCATCAGGCATCTGATGCCCAATATTCTTCCAAATCTTATCGTGCTTTTTACTACGCGCATCGGGCGGTGCATTCTGTCAATTGCGTCACTGAGCTATCTCGGACTGGGGCTTCAGCCCCCTAATCCCGACTGGAGTGTTATGATTAGCGATGCCCGCCTGCATTTTCGCAGCGCCCCTCATCTGATTATTGTGCCAGGACTATGCCTGTTTTTGCTGCTGTTTACGCTTAACCTACTCGGAGATGCGTTGCGCGATAAATTGGACGTACGTGAAACGGAGGTGCGGGATTGGTGAATGGCGCGATTGAAATTAAAGACCTTTCTGTCTCGTTTATGCTTCCAGGCGCAATGGTGCGCGCTGTCGATAATGTCTCGGTACGCTTTGAGGAAGGGCGAATAACCGGCTTGATCGGCGAGAGCGGATGCGGGAAATCTGTTTTAGGCGCGGCGATACTCGGACTTCTGCCGCCCTATGCCAGAGTGACGGGCGACATCTTTTTAGGCGAATATGCACTGCTAGAAAAATCCGCCGTGATGCATCGGCTACTCGGTGCTCAGATCGGCGTCATTCCACAAAGCCCCTCGGAATCACTTAACCCAGCGCGAACCGTAGCAGCACACATTTACGAAGCGCAAAACCCGCTGCGCCTGCCTCGCCAAGAAAAGAAAAAGCGAGCGATGGATTTGCTTGAAAACTTCGGCTTTGAGCGTGTTGAGCGTATTCTAAAGGCTTTTCCCCACGAGCTTAGCGGCGGTATGCAACAACGTGTACTTTGTGCAATTGGCAGCGCCTGTTCCCCTGAATGGATTCTTGCCGACGAACCAACAAAGGGGCTTGACCGCACACTTTGCGACCGGGCGGCTGAAACGTTGCTGTCGCTTAAACCGCGTGGCGTCAAAAGCATGCTGGTCATCACCCACGATTTGGAGCTTGCGAGCAAACTGTGCGATACGGTTGCGGTGATGTATTCCGGTATGATTGTGGAGATGGGTGATGCTCTACAAAACCCACTTCATCCGTATACACAGGCATTTTTGAAGGCGCTACCACAAAACGGCATGAATCCTATTGCGCAGGTCCTCGATAGTTACGAAACAATCGGTTGCTGTCCATTTGCGCCCCGCTGTGCGGTAAGCCGGCCGATGTGTTTTAAGCAATGTCCACCTCCGTTTGGCGATGATAAACATTGGGTGAGGTGTTTTAATTATGCCGGATAAACCGATACTGGAAGCTAAAAGCATCTCCAAATTCTTTTCCAGCGGATTTGATACGCGCAGGGTTCAAGCACTGAAAAGAATGAGTCTCTCGTTGTATAATGGCGAAACACTGGGGCTAATGGGCCCTTCCGGCTGTGGCAAAAGCACACTGGCGCGAATTCTGCTTCGTCTGATTCGCGAAGACTGCGGCAGCGTGTACTTTTGCGGTGAAGATATCACCCATCTAAAGGAGAATGCGTTGCACAATTTCCGCAGAAATGTGCAATTGATCTCGCAGCGCCCTGAGGGGTTCTTTGACCCGCGAATTCGCATTGGCAAAAGTCTTCTAGAACCCTTAAATTTCTATCCCGAGTTAAAAAGCAGCAAGAGATCAATACGGTTAGAGCCGCTTTTGCAACAACTGTCTCTTCCTAAAGTGCTGCTGGATAGATTTCCACATCAGGTTAGTGGGGGCGAGATCCAACGACTTTCGCTTTGCAGAGCGCTCCTTTTGCAGCCTACCGTGTTAATTTTGGACGAAGCCACATCTATGATGGATATTTCTGTTCAAGCACAGATTTTTCACATTTTAGGTCAGGTCAAGGCACAATATAAGTTGTCCTTATTATTTATAACGCATGATCAGGAAGTAGCCAAATACTTCTGCAACCGAATTGTTACAATGAGCGGCATTGAGTATAATTA
>DATMYZ010000096.1:0-2152 GCA_035560675.1 Clostridia bacterium | reverse complement strand
CTTTTGAAATCAGATTATATTGATACAGCTTATTGCGTAAGCCGCGCTCACTCAACCCTAAGCTTCTGGCAATAGTCTTTTGCTTGCCCTTATACATGATCCAGGCGACTTGGACGGCCCGGCGTTCCAATTCCGCCAGCGTAATGCCGGCCAGCGATCTATCCAGTTCCGTGTTAGATGCGGGCGTTAGTTCTAGAGACCGCCTGTCTCTTAACCAAGGAGGCAGATCTGATAGCGAAATGGTTTCCCCATCGGAAACCACAGAGGCGTATTCCAGAATGTTCCCAAGCTCTCTGACATTCCCAGGATAATCATAGTCGATCAGCAGTTGCATGACCGCCGCGTCGATTCGGCGAATCTTTCGGTCTTTCTCTTTGTTAAATTGTTTGATAAGATGTTCGCAGAGCATTGGAATATCGTCTTTGCGCTCTCTCAAAGGCGGAATGCGCAGCTCTACCACATTCAACCTATAGAATAGGTCACTGCGAAAGGCGCCATTTTTCATCATTTCAGTCAAATTCTTATTGGTTGCCGCCAGCACCCGGACATCAATTTTATAGACCTCGTTGTCACCCAGAGGAGAATATTCCCGTTCCTGAAGCACCCGAAGCAGCTTGCTCTGAATTGCCGGTGACATATCTCCGATTTCGTCCAGGAACAGAGTCCCTTGGTTTGCAAGATCCAACTTGCCTCGACGGGAGCCGATTGCACCTGTAAAGCTCCCCTTTTTATGGCCGAAGAGTTCTTCCTCAAAAAGGCTGTCGGGAATAGCGGAGCAATTTATGGCCACAAACTTCTCTTTTCCGCGCCGACCCATATAGTGGATGGCTCGTGCAACCAGTTCCTTACCACAACCGCTTTCTCCGGTGATGGTGACGGAAGTGTCAATATCCTTTAGCCGTTCAATCATCGCGTAAAGCCGCTGCATTTGCGCATTCTGCCCCACGATTCTGCCGTAAACGCTGTTTAGCGTTCTCAGCTCGTTATTTAGATGCGTCACCTGTTCGTTCAGAGTGCGGAATTTCAAGGCGTTTTGAATAAATATTTGCAGTTCCTCAATGTCCAGAGGCTTAGTCAGGTAGGTAAAAGCGCCATTTTTCATCGCTTCCACTGAGGAACGAATACTGCCGTAGGCGGTCATCATAATAACCGATATCTCTGAATTTTTGGCTTTGATTTTCTTAAGTACCTCAATGCCATTCTGCGTGCCGATTTGCAGATCTAGAAGCACCAGGTCAATAGGCTCTTCTTCTATTTTTGCCATCCCCTGAACGGCGTCGGTTTCCACAAAAACCTGGTATTGGCTGTTTAGCGCATAAGTGAGCACCTGGCAGATGCCCGGCTCGTCATCAATAATTAAAATGCTTGGTTTCATGCTCTACACTCCTAAAGCGCAGGGTAATACAGGTATACTGTCCCTCTTCGCTTTCAATATCAAGGCTTCCGCCGTTTTCACGTATATACTGGCTGGATAATGCAAGCCCCAAACCACTGCCTCGGTCTTTTGTTGTATAAAACGGATCGACACAATGTTTTTTTACATACTCATTCATACCAACCCCCTCATCACGAACCTGAACACAGCCATATTCTCCGTCTTTAAAAGTGGCTACCGAAACGGTGCGCGCGGCGTTAGGCTGTGGTGTGTCCGCCAACTTGCGTTCAACAGATTCGATGCCGTTGATGATAATATTGATAAGAACTTGCTTAACCTGATTGACGTTAGAAAAGATGTAACAGCTCCCTTGCGCGTTCAGGTTAAACTGTATAGCGGTATTGCGTTTTGCCACCTCAGATAAATAGGCGCAGTCACGTACTAGACCAAAGAGGTCGATATAGGCGGGCTCGCCCTGAACAGGCTTTGCGTAGTTGACAAGAGACTCAACCAAATGGTTAATTCGATCGCTTTCCCGCGGGACAAATTCCGCGAAGGACGCCCGAAAACCCGGATCGTCTATTTTGCTGGGAAGCAGGCAGGCATAGGTGCGGATAGACATGAGCGGGTTTTTGATCTCGTGGGCGATGCCGGCAATCATCCGGTTGAGGATGTGGTTTTTCTCCCGTTCAAAGCTCTTTTTTGCGGCCTCTAGCTCAAATGTAATGTCCTCCAGCGAAAAAAGTGCTCCGGCGACCTCTTTGTTAAGGTAAATAT
>DATMYZ010000095.1:0-8504 GCA_035560675.1 Clostridia bacterium | reverse complement strand
TACCTGATGTGTGATCTATCAATGAAGACTTAACGACAAACCAGCAGTAAAACCGCCAAAGAAAAGCTGTGGATAGCCGAGGCCGCAACAGATTTTTCTGTTTTGCAGCAGAATTTTTTTGCAATGGTTACGAAGTATGTTAGAATCTATTTGCAGTCGTTTTAATATGACAAGCTAAAGTAACTTTAGGGGTGAGGGCTGGGTTTTATGTGGTATAGCATAGGGGATATTGCAGAAGTATTAGGAATTACAACAAGCGCACTGCGGTTTCTTGAATCCGAAAGCATTATTTATCCGTCTAAAGACGAAAATGGGCGCCGTTTTTATGATATCGAAGATATTTTCCGCTTGCTTTCGTACACCAAATATAAAAACATGAAGATTCCGCTCAAACAAATAGGCCAACAGTTCAGTGGAATAGAAGGCGATTATGTGCTGATCCGGCAGCGCCTGGAAAGAGCAAGACAAAATGCACAGGAAAAAGCGGACTATTATGCACAGTTAGCCCAAACAATAGACGAGCGCTTAAAAAACATTGCCTTGATAGAAAGCCTGCTCGACCGCTATGAATTTGCCAAATCACCAAGCTGGTTATTATTTTCAGACAGTACTTCGGGCTGGGTGTCAAATAGTAAATCAATACGCAAAAAAATCAGTCGATGGGTTGAGGCGATGCCACATGTCTGTTTAGGAGCGATGATGCCCCAACCGGGCGGTGCTGCACAACTTGGCTACTTTGTTTCACCTGAAAAAGCAACTCGGCTCAATCTTCCGCTTGATGATAGCGTTCGACAGTTAGACAGCACCTCCTGTCTGCATACCATTCGCAAAGCCGATAAAAAATTTGCGCAAAACCCCCATAAAATCTTTGAGGAATCGCTTTGTTACGCTGCGCGGCGTGGATTACAAATAAGAGAAAACATCGTTTGTACAATTTTGTTAGTGGAAGTTGAGCAAGGCAAGGCGCTTCATACGTACGTTGATTTATGGATTCCAATTTCATAGGTGTTATTTTGGTCATTATGTCATCTTGTAGCTAAAGTTCCTTTACCCTTTAAACTGGTTATACTGAGTCTCAAAGTATATCTGTATAAGGGGAGGCTAATTATGAAGGAACAGTATAAAGTTTTATTTCAACCACTTAAAATCGGTGCGTGTGAAATAAAAAACCGTTTTTCAATGGCACCAATGGGCCCACTGGGACTAGCCGATGCCGAGGGAGGGTTTAACCAGCGCGGCATTGACTATTACACAGAGCGCGCAAAGGGCGGAACCGGCTTAATTATCACCGGTGTGACCTTTGTAGACAATGTGGTGGAAGAGCACGCAATGCCCAACTGTCCTTGTTCAACGCACAATCCCGTTCAATTTGTACGAACAGGGCGTGAGATGACCGAGCGTATCCACGCCTATGGCACCAAAGTATTTCTTCAAATGTCCGGCGGTTTTGGCCGTGTGACCATCCCCACAAACCTCGGCGAGTTTCCCCCGGTAGCACCTTCTCCAATCCAGCACCGCTGGCTGGATAAAACCTGTCGTGCGTTGACGGTGGATGAAATTCGCTCTATTGTTAAGAAATTCGGCGACGGCGCTTATAACTGTAAGCGTGCTGGATTTGATGGCGTGCAGATTCATGCTGTTCATGAGGGCTATCTTATCGACCAATTTGCGATTGCGCTGTTTAACCAGCGGACCGACGAATATGGTGGCACGCTTGAAAACCGCCTGCGCTTTGCACGGGAAATTGTCGAGGAAATTAAGGCTCGCTGCGGAAAAGATTTTCCGGTCACCTTGCGCTATAGTCCCAAGAGTTTTATTAAAGATCTCCGCGACGGAGCATTGCCCGGAGAAGTGTTTGAAGAAAAGGGACGCGATATTCCCGAGGGCATTGAAGCTGCCAAACTACTTGTTTCTTACGGTTATGATGCGTTGGATGTTGACGTGGGCAGCTATGATTCCTGGTGGTGGAGCCATCCACCCATGTATCAGGAGAAGGGGCTGTATAGACCCTATGCAAAGCTGATGAAGGAAACAGTGAACGTTCCCATTATTTGCGCCGGACGCATGGATAATCCCGATATGGCATCTGAGGCTGTGCGAAATGGCACTTGCGATATTGTCAGCCTTGGTCGTCCGCTACTTGCAGACCCCGGTTATGTCAACAAACTCAGAGCGGACAAGGTTGCGCTCATTCGTCCCTGCCTGTCCTGTCAGGAGGGATGTATGGGCCGCATTCAAGAGTTCTCTGCACTTAACTGTGCCGTAAACCCCCATGCCTGCCGTGAGCGTTACACGCAGCTTACGCAAGCCTGTACACCAAAAAAAGTGCTGATTGTGGGTGGCGGTGTGGCCGGATGCGAGGCTGCCCGAGTTTTGAAGCTGCGCGGGCATCAACCCGTTCTATGTGAAAAAAACGGTTATCTCGGCGGCAATATCATACCCGGGGGTGCTCCGGATTTTAAAGAGGATGATCATGCACTGGCTGCGTGGTACGAAGCGACGCTTAAAGAGTTGGGCGTAGAAATAAAGCTCAACACGGTTATGGATAAAGATCTGGTACTCTCCGGCGGCTATGATGCCGTTATGATTGCAACCGGCTCAACCCCCAAGATATTCTCGCTGGGTGACGACGTCCATACCTTTACGGCCGCACAGGTGTTGATGAAAGAGGTTGATACGGGTAAACACGTCTGCGTTATTGGCGGTGGTCTGGTTGGCTGTGAGCTTGCGGTGTGGTTGCAGGATAGGGGCATCAAGGCCACCATTATCGAGGCACTGCCCAAGCTTCTGGCACTTAATGGCCCCTTATGCCATGCCAACAGTGAGATGCTGGAGCGGCTGATACCCTTCAAAGGCATTGATGTTAAAACAAATGTAACAGCAAAGCGTTACGAAAATGGTGTTTTAACGCTGTCCAACGGGGAAACGGTTTTCGCCGACAGCGTGGTGCTGGCAGTGGGGTATAAAGAGCAAAACAACCTCTATGCTCAGCTTGAGGATTTCTCTGGCGACTTGCACCTGATAGGCGATGCGCGCAGGGTGGCAAACATCATGTATGCCATCTGGGATGCATTTGAGGTCGCGAGCACGTTATAAGATTTAATATCGGGTTTAAACAGAAACAGGCGCAGGCAAATTTGAATTTTGCCCGCGCCTGTTTCTATCTGATAAGAATAAACGTTATTGGCTCAAAAAGTCATAGGCAAACTGTGCCGTGATAGCCGAACCGTGATGTAGGGCAGCCTCATCTACCGTGAAGCACTCGTGGTGGTTTGAAAGCTCTGAGCCGGGCACCTTGTCGCTGCGCGCACCGAGAAAGCCGTAAATGCCGGGGGCCTCGTCCATGAGGAAAGAGAAATCCTCAGAGCCGGTCAGTTTTTCAAAATCGACTAGAATGTCATCTCCGAACAGCTTTGTGGCAGCGTTACGCGCCATATCCACCAGCTCTGAGCTGTCGTTGATGACGGCGTTGCACAGGTAGTTATACTGAAGCTCTGCCGTACAGCCGTAGCAGGCGGCGGTTTGCTCGGCGATGCTGCGAATACGCGCCTCTACACCCTCGCGAAATGTGCGGCTGAAAGTGCGCACGGTACCGTCCATACTGACCTTATCAGCAACAATGTTAAAGCGTTGCCCGCCGTCAAAGGTGCCTATCGTCAGAACCAGCGCGTTTAGTGGGTCATTGGCGCGGCTGCATACCGATTGCAGATTCATGATAATGGCGGCGGCCGCCACAATAGCGTCGCTGCCTAAGTGTGGGGCCGAGCCGTGCGCCGCTTTGCCCCTTACTGTCAGGGTAAAAGCATCAGCTGAGGCCATACGCTCGCCGTGTTGCATGCTGAAATGCGGGGCATCTACCTGCGACCAGATGTGCATGCCAAACACGGCGTCCGCACCCTTCATCAGGCCTTTTTCAATATATTGTTTTGCACCCTGCGCCACCTCTTCGGCGGGCTGGAAGAAGAATTTGATCGTTCCGGCCAGCTCGTTTTTCAACTCCGAGAGAATTTTAGCGGCGCCCAGCTGCATTGCAATATGGCAGTCATGTCCGCAGGCATGCATTTTGCCCAGATCTTCAGAAGCGAAGGGCAGGCCGGTTTGCTCCTTGACGGGCAGGGCATCAATATCGGCACGTAGCACAACGGTTTTTCCGGGCTTTGCACCCTTTAAGATACCGACGCAGCCGGTTAAGCCCTCATAGGTCTGCACTTCAATGCCATCAATCGCCTTCAGACGTGCAACGATATCGGCGGTGGTGTGTACCTCTTGTAACGAAAGCTCAGGGTGCGCATGAAAATACTGGCGCTGTTCAATGATATAGCTGTCGTATTTTTCGGACAGTTCCTTAATATTAGCCATGAAAACACCTCACTTTACATTTGCTTTTTCAGTAAGAAAATCGACCGCAAACTGCGCGTAAAGCGCCGCGCCATGGTGCAGGGCGTCTTCATCCACGGTAAATTTGTCGTTGTGATTGGAATAGATGATGCCTTTTTCGCGGTTTAAGGCGCCAATAAAGCCATAGAAGCCGGGCACCTTCTCCATGAGGTAGGCAAAATCTTCAGATCCGGTCAGCTTGGGCATCGTGGTAAGAATTTCTTCGCCATACAGCTTGACGGCAGCATTGCGCACAATGCGGTTGAGGTCGTCGTGATCATTGATGACTGGTCCGGGATATGCCCAATAATCCAGCGTCGCCTTGCAACCCAGTGCCTCGGCGGTACAGGTAATAATCTTTTCCAGTTTTTCTTTGATCGTGGCGCGGAACTCGCGCGAATAGGTTCTGATGGTACCCTCCATCTCGACGTGGTTGCCAATGATGTTAAAGCGCTGGCCGCCCTTGACAGTGCCGATAGAAACCACCAGCGTATTAAGCGGGTCGTTGACGCGGCTGACAAAGGTTTGCAGATTCATAATGACCGAGGCCGCAGCGACAATGGCGTCGTTTCCCAGATGCGGAGCCGACCCGTGTGCACTGGTGCCCTCAATGGTAATTTTAAAGTTGTCGCAGGAAGCCATACGCCCGCCCGGCTCCAGGCTCATGAGCGGGGCTTCAAGTGTGCCCCAGATGTGCATGCCAAAGATGGCGTCAACGTTGTCGAGTACGCCGTGCTCAACATAATATTTGGCACCGTAGCAAGATTCCTCAGCAGCCTGGAAGAAAAGCTCAACATTGCCGCAAAGGTCATCTTTGACATCGTTGAGAATTTTTGCCGCACCCAGCAGCATGGAGATGTGTGCGTCGTGTCCGCAGGCATGCATCTTGCCCTCGTTCTGAGAAGCGAAGGGCAGGCCGGTGGTTTCGATGCTGGGCAGCGCGTCAATATCGGCGCGCAGCATGACGGTTTTGCCTGGTTTTCCGCCCTTAATATGTCCGACCAGACCGTTATAATCCGCAAAGGTTGTCGTTGAAATGCCCATATCTGCAAGTTGTTCGCACAGGGCCTTGGTTGTTTCAACCTCTTCAAAAGAGAGCTCGGGATGCGCATGAAAATACCGGCGCTGCTCAATGATGTAGCCGTCGTATTTTACCGCAAGCTGTTTAATATCCATCTGCGTATTTTCCTTTCTGCAAATTTACTAAAATAAAAGCGCGGCGGAAAAGCGCCAATATGGCAGCACCGCCGCGCCCAATGCTATTATAACAGATTAACAAATATTCCAGCAATGACAACGGAGGTAATCGTAACAGTAACAAAGCCGCCGACAATCATCTGCGGAAGCATCAGATCCATCAGGTATTTGTGCTCGTCCGAATTCTCTGCCAGTGCCTTGACCGATTCCTCGGTGAGGATGTAGTTGGGGGGGAAGCCATACAGCGCGGTCAGAGAAGTGGCAAACGCCATTTCCCAGCTAACGCCGAGGAATTTGCCGACAGCGATGGACAATACGCCCATGCCGAACACGCCAATGACAATGATAATCGCCATCGGGCCGATGCAGGAGGCCAGCATCTCAGGGGTGGCGTTCTTTAAGCCGTCAAATACGTAAATCATCAGCACAAACATCAAAAAGCCGTAAGAGCCCGCTTTTTGCAGCGAGTTTTTATCCAAGAAGCCGATCTCGGTGAAGATGATGCCAAGAATCAGCGTGATAACCGCCTGATTGACTTTGCCGCCGGTGAGAGCGGCCAACCGGTTGGCCACATAGGCGACAGCCATCAGCTTTAGCAGAATGAATGCCGTTGAAGAATATTTTTCGGGCATGGGGGGAATCAATCGCTTTTTGGGGGCGTCTGCTATTTTCATATTGCCGGCGTCGGAATCGACACCGCCAGCGGCGGTAGTGAACTTGACCTCGCCCTTGCGATAAGAAGCCAGCAGTCTGCGGCCTTCTTTCTTGAGTAGAATGGCAGTGAGGGGATAACCCACAAAACCCTGCACACAGTACATGGCAATTGCAAGTACCGATGCAGTCATCAAACCCTTTTCAGCCGCAGCAGACTGCATCATGGTCGCGGCGACGATGCCGCCTGTGAGGGGAGGAAGACCTGCGATGACAAATTCGCGGCCGGCTAAAGGAGTTGCAACAAACCAGCAGAGTGCAACCATGCCGACCAGACCAGCGAGAGTAATGCAGATAATCTTCCACTGTTCAAGTAGCTGCTTAATACTGATAATGGTGCCCATGTGAGTGATACAAAGCATGATGACAAGCAGACCACCGAGGGGCGGTCCCATTCCGGCCAGGGCGACGATGTCCTTCGGAAAGAAGGTCCAGAAGCCAAACAGGAATAGACAGGCGATTACGAATACGGATGGTATCCAGGCCTTGGTTTTGGTTCCGATAAACTCGCCTATGTAATAAATGGCGGCCAGAACCAAAAATGCTAGTAAATTGTTCATGTGTGTTCCTCCTCTAAATCTAGTTTGCTATCGCTAATGCCGCTTTTGCTAAAAGTGCGCGGTGCAGCATTACGCCCAAAATAAGGTCGCCGGCATTGTGCATCAGGTATACGAGGCAGTCAAAGCCGGTGAGCGGTTTAAGAGATGGCGCAGGGCGGCCCTGCCACATCATCTATGTTGCGCCCATCTTGGCAATGGATCAGGCTTGATGTGTAACACAATACGGCGTTGTGCCGTTATTATGGATAACAAATGCCAAATCCATCCTCCCTTTTTGCTAGACGCACTTATGCAACATAACATCCAGAATAATATTGTCGGTATTGTTCATACCGATATTAGAAACCTTTGCGAGGTTTTGAATAGTGTCCTCGGCGGTTGTACCCAAAATGCCATTGTTAGCAGGAATTGAAATGCCTTGCAGGGCCATCCCGGCTGCATCTACCGCAGCATCAGCAGCAATGGATAGCTTATACGAGCAGCCGAGTTTTGCACCGTCGCAGATCATGCCTGAGATACCCGCGACCATGTTGTTGATGGCGGCGCAAATCTGCTGCGGGCCCCCGTCACGCAGATAAACAAGACCGGCGGCGCAACTCACACCCGCCGCCACACCGCAGCCACAAACAGGGGAGAGCGAGTCGAGATACGATTTGACATAGATGGTCACCAGATGGCTTAAAGCCACTGCGCGCAGAATCTTTTCTTTTTTGCAGCCGAGGCTGTCTGCGATGATGGCGATGGGCAGAATGGCAACCAGCCCGTGGTTACCGCTGCCCGCGCTGCTCATAACCGGCAGCGGACAGCCAGCCCGCCATGTGTGCCTCAGAGGCAGCGGCAGTCAGCGCTTTTGCGTGTTCAGTTGGAGAAGAGGCGTTGCTCGCAAAATAGCGGCCCATGCCAATGCCAAAGTTTTGGGCAATGCCGGCTTCAGCAATGCGGTGGTTCATGACAATACTGTCTTCAAGAAAGGTAATATCCTCCGCTGGAATGGTATCGCACAGCGCGATAAGCTCCGCGATGGTAAATTCCTGAATGCGGCTCCGCAGGTTGGCCCCCGGGGCGGTCTTTTGCTTGGTGGCTTTCGGGGCAGTACCACGGGTATCCAGCAGTACATTACCGTTCTTTTCTTCATAGACAATATTGGTATGCAGCTTTTGAATGATGACCTTAACCTGAGAAGTGGTGCTGCGCAGGTCAACCTTGATGCTTAATATCTGCGCCGCTTCGTCCAGCGATAGCGTAATGACCTTATTTGCGGCTAGGGTGGATGCGGCGGGAATATCGACATCACGCACGTCTCGCAACACCTCTAGCCCGTATTCGGATTTTCCGACGACCAGTGCCAGCGCGGCCGCAAAGACGATACCGTGCTCATTCGTGCCGGGAATGCCGACATCCATCCCATTTTTGAGCACATTTTTGTCAACCTGTATAGACACCTGTATAGGTGGGCCGCCCAAGAGCTCTTTTGCGCGTGCGACGGCCAGCGCTACTGCGCCCGGTTCGGTGCAGCCGAGAGCTGGTGTAACCTGATTTTTAAGAATTTGTACAGCAAGATCATAAGCTTGCATAATATGCCCTCCTGATCTAGTAATTTGTATGCAGTCATAGATTGTTTACCGCAAAAATTATGCCAATTAAGGAGAGCAATAAAAA
>DATMYZ010000094.1:0-2447 GCA_035560675.1 Clostridia bacterium | reverse complement strand
GGATTAGAGAGGAGAATTCTAATGTTTGAAAACGCTGATAGAATGGATGCTCTGCCTTTTTCCGGAATCCGCGTGATGATGGAAAAGGCTACTCTGATGCAAAAGCAGGGAGCGGATGTAATCCATATGGAGATTGGGCGCCCTGATTTTGATACGCCTGAAGTCATTAAACAGGCCGCGTATGACAGTATCAAAAATGGTAACGTTTTTTATACCTCCAACTACGGAACACCTGAACTTCGCCGCGCTATCGCTGACAAACTAGCGCGTGAAAATGGCGTAGACTATACCCCTGAGGAGATATTGGTTACAATTGGCGTGGGGGAGGGAACCTATGCCGCTATTGCAGCTTTTCTAGACCCTGGTGATGAGGTACTTGTGCCCGATCCGATCTGGCTCAACTACATCCATGTGCCCAACTTCTTCGGCGCGGTCCCCGTGAGCTATTCGCTCAGGGAAGAGAACATTTATCAGCTGAATATCGGTGAGATTGAAAGTCTGATTACCGATAAAACAAGGATGCTGGTCATCAATACGCCAGGCAATCCCACCGGTGTTGTGCAAAGCCGCCAGACACTGGAAAAGTTGGCTGATCTGGCTAAAAAGTACGACTTGATTGTAGTGGCTGACGAAATCTATGAAAAGATGGTTTACGGTGATGCCAAGCATGTCAGCATAGCCTCTATTCCCGGTATGAAGGAGCGGACAATTACGCTAAATGGCTTCTCAAAGTGCTATTCCATGACTGGCTGGCGCCTTGGTTATGCCGCCGCTCCGACTTCTTTCATCAAAGCTATGGTCCGCGTCCACCAGTACATTAACACTTGCGCAGCATCTTTCGTCCAAGAGGCCGGTATCACCGCTCTTGAAAAGGCAGAGCCCGATGTACAGCGTATGGTTAAGGAATACGAACGCAGACGCAACTACGCTGTGGATGCTATAAATGCCATTGACGGGCTCAGCTGCAAAATGCCAGACGGCGCATTTTATATATTCGTAAATATTAAGGAACTGGGTCTCACCGCCTCAGAAACGGCTGACTACCTGCTGGAAGAGGCTAAAATCGCCACAGTGCCCGGTTCCGCTTTTGGTCCTCTAGGCGAGGGCTACATTCGCATCTCCTATGCTTGCAGTTATGAGCGCATCGTGGAAGGCATCGAGCGGATGAAGCAGGCGGTTGCTAAGCTGAAGTTAGCTAAGTGATCTAACCGGTTATTAAATTTTACAAAATAAGTAAAAACGAAAGAAGGAATTATAATCATGGCAGTTGGATGTAAAATCAGAAAGAACTTCACTCGGCCTGACCGAAAGCTGGTCGAAGCTTTTCAGGGAATTCCTGTCGCTAATATTGACGACTGCATGGGACGCATAGCCTCTGTAGACGCGGGGCTTAGTCCCATGAATTCCAGCCCACTGTTGGGAACCGCATTTACTGTTCGGTGCCCGGCTGGAGACAATTTAATGTTCCATAAGGCGCTGGATTTGGCTCAGCCCGGCGATGTTCTGGTGATTGCCGCAGGAGGCAGCATGAGTCGCGCTCTGTGCGGTGAAATCATGGCTACATATGCCAAGAGCCGCGGTCTGGCTGGATTTATAATTGATGGCTGTGTACGGGACAGAGATGAGCTGGCCGCCTTTACAGACTTTCCTATCTACGCCAGAGGGATCATCCCAAATGGCCCTTATAAAAATGGCCCGGGCGAAATCAATTTTCCTGTATCGGTGGGCAATCAAGTCATCTGCCCCGGCGACATTCTCGTAGGTGACGGAGACAGCCTTATAGTCATCAAACCTGAAGATGCCGAGGAGTTGGCCCGTCAGGCCGCTGCAGTCCATAAGAAGGAGGAAGGGCAGCTGGCCGATATTCGATCGGGCAAGGGCTTTCCCCGTCCCTTCGTAGATCAGATATTAGAACAAATCGGGGTAGAATACGTTGATTGAGTCAAAGCTACCTTGTAAAGCGCAGCTTGAAAGAAACCGTTATTTTACTGCTTCTGAGGATGCGGCCCTAGCAGAACTGGACGATTTCTAGAAAATCCGGGGGCGCTAAGTACCCGCTTGTCGTGCAGTCCTGGCGGCGGAACTGGGGCGAAATCGCAACCTTTTTCAAGTATCCACAGGAAATTCGCAAGCTGATTTACACCACACAACATAATCGAAAGATACAACCGCCAACTGCGAAAAATGAAGGGAAAAGCCGTTTTTCCCAACGACGAGTCACTCCTAAAAATGCTATATCTCGTCATACAGGACGTCATGCTCCGCTGGATAGGCCGTATTCATAACTGGGGTCAGATTCTACTCCAGCTCAGCGTCTTTTTCCCCGACAGGGTTAGGTCATTTCTTCTGTAGGCATTAGCACAAAACTATTTACAAACTCTAACGCAACCACATAAATAATTGCCATCCTCGTCCCATTTTCTTGTTCTCATTACTTAGTATAATTT
>DATMYZ010000093.1:0-4743 GCA_035560675.1 Clostridia bacterium | reverse complement strand
CATATAATGGGATCTGACTTTTATAGGCCCACTTTTTAGTTTTTTCACTTTTTAAAGATTAATGATTCTCCTGATCCAACAATGCATTAAGCCATAAACCTGCCAGATGAATTGCGCCACGAAATCCAACAAATGGCGGTTCATAGGGATTGAGTCGCCACTTGGTATCTGGATTTGATATTTGAAGCGCAATATTACGCTGCGCCCACTCCAGCGCTTCGCCGCTGGCCATTACGATACCACCGCCCTTAGAAGATTGGATTGCCTGCATCCACTGCTCCTCCGTGAAATAGGGAATATCCTTATCTGCCATCTCAGAACAATCACACCAACAAGTCCCTTTGTTCAGTGATAACTCGTTCACACCAAAATCAATGACACCCTGTATAACATCAGCGTGAGCGCTGACAAAAAGCGTCGCCTCGTCGGGATGAGAGCGTATGGCATGGTTAAAAACCGGCATTGCCGGAAAGATCTGTTCTTTCGCATTTTCTGTTTCGTTGTGTACAAATGGCATATTGAGTACCAGCCCTGACATTGCTGAAATTTTTTCGAGCCATTGAGCTGTTCCATGAATCCCATAGGGCCGACCCAAAAGATACGGCGTTCCAAACCTCTTTTGCAAATGCTTGGCGGCAGGCTCGCCCTCGCGCCGAATGACTAGATTCATATGCGCGCCACCCATACGTTCAATATCTTCTATGGAGGTGGCCGAGGTCATAATACAGAGCGGCTTTATGCCAAAGGCACCCGCCATGATGCGATTTATTTCTGCGGCATCCGCTTGAAATCGAAACAGATCTGCACAGGAACCTATGATATTGAAACTGGGGGCAGCAGTTTTGGGCGTATCAAGGGGCAGCGCTTTTGCGAGCAACAGCAGAGTTTCTTGAACGCCACGATAGCCGTAAACGTCAAAACCGCCATTTCCAAAAGGGAGCAGTCGAACGTCGGGATAATCCGTCTGCAATTCACGACATATGGCTTGCATGTCTGTTCCTATTACGGTTGGCACCGCTGAGGGTGTTAGAAATATAATACGCGGCTTATCGTGCTCAATAATTTGGGTAATAGCACGCGCTAAGCGTCCGGTGTCGCCCATAGCAATATCAGCCTCGTCAATATGAGTGGAATACAGCTTGCAACCGGATGCGACGCTGGATCGGTTTAAAAACACTCTGCCATACAACATATGCCCCATACAGCCATATTCGATTAACGCCGCATTTCGGATGGAACTCAGTGTCCACAAGGTTCCCATTCTGCCCGACATGGGCGGCTTGAATCTATATAGTCCCATGGCCGGCCCTCCCTGTGCTCGAGTTATTTATGTGCTTTGCGGCATCCAGCATTTTTTGAAGCAAAAGTTCGGTGCGTTCGTATCCCACCTGACCATAAAGTTCATAAAGATAGGTGGCACAGGGAATAACCCCTGTTCCAGCGGGTATTTCTCCAAAGGAAAAATCCGAACCGAGGCGCTCTATGACCGGCGCATCAGCAGGCTCATTCACCATATGGCAAAGCAACGGGTTTTTGCCTTTGTTGAGCAAAGCCTTTGCCCACTTTCGGTCGTCTGGATAAAACTCCTCCATATGCAGCAGGAGAGGTTCCATCTGCAATTCAGTCAAATACAAAGCTAAAGGTAGCGGCGATAGGAGGTTGCGATGCGTGGCAATATAGCTCGCTCCACGGAAGACATTTGCAGTATGACTTTCAAGCAAGAGTATATTGGTCCGTTGTTCTTCAAATTCACCGTCCCAGTCAATTCCCAACGTCTGCGCCACAGATTCATAAAGGCGTCCAATTTCTGTGCCAGAATAGGTTTCATGCATGCTGATGAAAGGAACCTGAAACCTTTGCTGCATGAGCTCGGCCAACGGGTTCATGTAGGGGGACAGCACAAGGCTCAGGCTGGCATCTGTTGAGTCAATAAAGTCCTCTATGTCTGACTTAGGCGCAAGCATACGCAGATGAAATCCCCTTTTTATCAGCGCATTCAGCAGTGCCGGTAAAGGAATATGATCTTCCTCCGGACTGCGACCAAGTATATTCACCACGTTTGGGCGAGTTTCTCGCGGTTCCATAATCTCTGCAAAGGCAGCCAACGTTTTCCAATATCCAGAAGGGTAGCTGTTGCACTTAAAGTGCGGCATCTGTACGAAACTTAGACGGGCTTTGATCTGCGGCTGCATTTCTCGAATAATTCCCTCGACATCTTCTCCAATCACCTCGGGGACACAGGTGAATATCAGCATGATCGCTTTCGCTCCTGATTTTTCCATTTGATATATAGCCTCTATCACGCCCTGTCGACAACCAAATACCACTTCGTTTGCGTCTAGAACATACATCCAATGCAGCGCGTTATGCCTGTTGGGAGACCTTGTAATTACATTTCTGCTGAAAGTACCGCATTCCGATGTGCCGACGACGAGCGTAGACATTCCTCGAATATTTGAACTGAGTGCCAGAGCTGTATGCATTGGACAGTGGTTGCCTGGAAAAGCGGCTGGAGTCAGAAATTTTATGCCTCCGTTTGTTTTCACTGCCGACAATGGTTTTAGGTGCTGCAACTCATTCATAAAACTTCGCCTCCATCCAGCAAAAGCATAGCCAGCGCTTTGTAGTGTCTTGTCATATCAGAATCCGGAAATGCTTCGACCACAGTTTTCCCTTCCTCCTCAGCCTGCTGCACCAACGGGTGCCGGGGAAGGCGATACAGTACCGACGTTTCGATCTCTATAGCCGTTTTATCCACCAATTCATTTTCGTGCGCAATATTCTTGGCATTGAGAATCAACCCACGCAAGGATGCATAGCCCCGCTTACCGAAACTTTTGACCGCATGTGCAATATTGGTGGCAGCGTAGAGCGACATCATTTCACCAGAGGTAACGATACACACTTCATCCGCATATCCTCCTCGAATCGGCATAGCAAAGCCGCCACAAACCACATCGCCCAAAACATCATAAAGGATCACATCCGGCTTATAGATTTTGTAAGCGTCAAGCTCTTCCAGTTTTTCAAAAGCAGTTATAATGCCCCGCCCGGCACAGCCTACGCCGGGCACCGGACCGCCAGATTCTACACAAAATACGCCGGTGCTGCTTTTGACCACCAAATCCGCAAGCTCTGCGTCACCTTTTGTTCGCAGGGTATCTAAAACTGTTGCGATATTTTCGCCCCCCGTGAGGTTGCGTGTGGAATCAGCCTTAGGATCGCAGCCAATTTGCATAACGGTTAGCCCCATTGCCGCCATGCTAGCTGATACATTGGAAACAGTAGTAGATTTTCCAATGCCACCTTTTCCGTAGATCGCAATTTTTTTCATAATATGCCCTCCCACTATGGTTACATTTACTGTATTTCTGGAACCGGGTCACAGAAAAGAGTCTACATGTCCAAATCATCCACCATGAGATGATACTCGTAAGCGATTGCTGGATTCTCTGTTATAATGCTGTTCATTCTTCTCGATCATTTTCATTGTTGACTGTTTTTGGCCAGCAGGCAGAAGAAATACGGCACGTTGTAGATGGCCACCGTAGCGCCAGACTATCGGCCCCTTAACTTTTTCGCTTTTCCTAAAAACAAATTTAGTTAGATTACGCTAACCTAATTCTAGATTAGTGTAACAAAACGCTTATTCAAATGGAATGGGACAATACTGGAGGGCTTATGGATTATTCCTGAAATTTCGACGCAACGCACTGGGAGAAACCCCGAACTGCTTGCGAAATGCACGGCTGAAATATAAAGCGTCCGAATAGCCAACGCTTTTTGATACCTCTCCAATAGGCGCATCTCCGGTAATCAATAATGCCTTGGCTCGATTAAGGCGATACACCATCAGGTAGTCACCGGGGCCCATCTCCACATTTTTTCGGAATGCGTAGTATAGCTGATTTTCGTTCACCTTGCTTTGTTCCGCTAACCCCCTTACCGTCAAAGCATCCATATATCGCGCTTGAATATATGTCGACACCTGCTCAAACAGCGTTTGTGTGTTGCTGTTTATATGATTGAGCGAACAGATAAATGTCTCCTCTAACACACAACGGAAAAGTGTTTCGGTTTGAAATGTGGACAAAGCACCCGGTCGATTAGATATATTCCATAAACGGTAGAGCATATCGATGAGACGCGGGCTTTTCCCCACCGCAAGCTCAAAATGCATATCCGGCATATATAGCTCTTTTGAAGCGGATTCGTGAATGTCGTATAGAATGGATATATATTCCCAGTTTCTATTCCCCACCACGCATTTTTCAAGGCTCATATTTGCTCCGCCGTGTAGTACATTTTCGACATCTGCTTGATAAGGCGTATTATTAAAATTCAGTTTTGCCTGACCTCCCAGGGGGAAAATAAAGCCTGGGAAAGGCGCAGTTTTTTGCCAGCTTATTGTCCCTGGCTCAATGGTATACCGATATACACCCTGTACCTTGAACGCGCCTTGCGCAAAACGGGCTATCAAATTATTTAAGTCAATTATCATATCATCCCTCTTTTGATATATGCACATTTTTTATTACAGCGGCATCATGTAAACATATACTCATATTAGGCGACACATCTCAGTTAGATATAGCTAACCATATCATACTACGCTTTAGATAAAATTGCAAGAAGTCGACTCATATGCGCTTCAATCTCAAGCAAAAACTTCGACCACTATAGTCACACAGTTGAAAGTACTCCTTTAAACCGATGAGATATGCCATTTCGTCTGTATAGATC
>DATMYZ010000092.1:0-8157 GCA_035560675.1 Clostridia bacterium | reverse complement strand
GTCTAATAAGGTGGAAACCAACCGTGCGGAGCTCACTGTTGAGGTCAAGGGAGAGCAGTTTGCCAAGGCTGTAGAGGTGGCTTACCGCAAAAACTTGAAAAATATCACCGTGCCGGGTTTCCGCAAAGGCAAGGCGCCCCGCGCTATGGTGGAAAAGCTTTACGGCAAGGGTATGTTCCTTGATGACGCGATGAACGCACTTTACCCCATCGCTTATTCCGAAGCTGTGGATGAGGCGGGCATTACGCCGGTAGACTCTGCCGAAGTGGAAGTGCTCAGCGCTGATGAAGAGGGCTTTACCTTTAAGGCGACTGTGACAACCCGTCCGGTTGCAACGCTTGGCAAGTACAAGGGCCTTGCGGCTGAAAAGGTCGTTTCTCCTGTGACTGATGAACAGATTGAAGAGCAGATTACGCAGATGCGTGAAAAATATGCCCGCGTTATCACCGTTGAAGACCGCGCAGCTCAGAACGGCGACATCGCCGAAATTGATTTTGAAGGCTTTTCTGACGGCGTCGCCTTTGATGGCGGCAAAGGCGAGAAATATCCACTTACTCTGGGCTCCGGAAGCTTTATTCCGGGCTTTGAAGAGCAGGTTGTCGGCAAGAATATCGGCGACGAGTTTGACGTTACCGTTACCTTCCCAGAGCAGTATGGCGAAAGCAGTCTGGCTGGCAAGCCCGCGTTGTTTAAGGTGAAGCTCAATGGCCTCAAGGCGCGCGAGTTGCCCGAGGTAGATGATGAATTTGCCAAGGATATCAGTGAGTTTGACACCATTGATGCCTATAGGGAAGATATCAAGAAGAAGCTGGCCGAGTCGGCTGAAAGCAAGGCGCTGGTCGAACTTGAAAACAAGCTGCTTGAGCAGATTGTTGCCAACATGACCGTTGAGGTTCCCGACTGCATGATTGAAAACCGCATCAATGAACTGGTGCAGGACTTTGGCATGAGAATGAGTCAGCAGGGCCTGAGCCTTCAGGATTTCATGCGCTATACAGGCGAAACCGAAGAAAAATTCCGCGAGACCTTCCGCACTCAGGCTGAGAATCAGGTCAAGACCCGTCTGGCGATGGAGGCTATTGTGGCTGCTGAGGGCATTGTACCCGACGAAACGGATATTACCGACGAGTATGCAAAGCTTGCTGAACAGTACCGCACCGATGTCGAAAAGATTCGCGGTGCGATTAAAGAAAAAGAACTTGTTGCCGATATCGCATGCCGCAAGGCTCTTGAGCTGATCTCTTCCAGCGCTGTCGTAACGGAAGTCGAGGCGCCTAAGGATGATGAAGCTAAAACAGCCAAAAAGGCCTCTGCCAAGAAGGCCGCCGATGATAGCGAAGAAGCAGCGAAGCCCAAGAGAGCTAAAAAGGTCAAGGTTGACGCTGAATAAGGTTTTCGCACCTCATAAACTTTACAGTAATGACGTCTGAAAATCTATAAACATAAACGGCTCTGGTTGTTTAGGTCTTGGATTTTTGACGTTATTGCTGTAGCTTTTATACATATTAACAGGGGGTGTATTTATTATGGCACTGGTACCAACCGTTATTGAACAAACAAACCGCGGTGAACGCGCATATGACATTTTTTCGCGTCTGCTGAATGATCGCATCATTATGCTATGCGATGAGGTCAACGACACGACGGCAAGTCTGGTCGTTGCGCAGCTGTTATTCCTAGAGGGGCAAGACCCCGATAAGGACATTCATCTTTATATTAACTCGCCGGGGGGCTCTGTTACCGCTGGTATGGCCATCTATGATACGATGAACTATATCAAATGCGACGTTTCTACTATTTGCATTGGGCTTGCCGCCTCGATGGGCGCATTTTTGCTCTCCTCCGGTGCTAAGGGTAAGCGTATTGCGTTGCCAAACGCCGAGATTATGATTCATCAGCCATTGGGCGGCGCTAAAGGACAGGCGACAGATATTAAGATTCACGCTGAGTGGATTATTAAGATCAAAAACCGCCTTAACCGCATGATGAGCGAACAAACCGGACAGCCGCTGGAAGTTATTGAACGCGATACCGAACGTGACAACTTCATGTCCGCCTCAGAGGCGCAGGCTTACGGTCTGATCGATAAGGTCATTGCCCGGCGCTGAATGCGCCACGACTGGCACTAAAGCCGCCCAATACCAATTAGATTAGGAGAACGATATGGCAAGAGAAGATAACAAGCCGCTGCGCTGCTCTTTTTGCGGCAAGCCGCAAGATCAGGTCAGCCGTATGATTGCAGGCCCTGGGGTTTGCATCTGCAACGAGTGCATCGATCTGTGCGTTAGCGTTCTTGAAGAAGAAAACGGCATTATGCGCCGTAAAAAGACCCAAAAGCCCGAGGCGCAGCCGGTGCTGCTCAAGCCTGCCGACATCAAGGAAGGCCTTGACGAATATGTCATCGGCCAAAATGATGCAAAGGTTGCTTTATCGGTGGCGGTTTATAACCACTATAAGCGTATTTATTTTGGCGGTACAGGTAATGTGGAGCTGCAAAAGAGCAATATTCTGCTGCTGGGGCCCACTGGAACCGGCAAAACATTGTTGGCGCAGACCTTGGCTAAGATGCTCGGTGTTCCGTTTGCTATTGCAGACGCAACCACGCTGACCGAAGCTGGTTATGTCGGTGAGGATGTTGAAAACATTCTGCTCCGGCTCATTCAGGCGGCAGAATACGATGTCCAGAAGGCGCAGCACGGCATTATCTATATTGACGAGATTGATAAAATTTCGCGCAAGAGCGAAAACCCCTCTATTACCCGCGATGTTTCGGGCGAGGGCGTGCAGCAGGCACTGCTTAAAATCCTGGAGGGCACTGTTGCCAATGTGCCGCCGCAGGGCGGTCGAAAGCATCCGCAGCAGGAATTTATTCAAATTGATACCTCTAATATTCTGTTTATCTGTGGTGGCGCTTTTGAAGGCATTGATAAAATTATCGAGAAGCGCGTCGCCACAACCACAATGGGCTTTGGGGCTGATATCCGCTCAAAAGACCAGAATGATGACATGATGCAAAAGCTTATTCCGCAGGATTTAGTCCGCTTTGGCCTTATCCCTGAGTTGATTGGGCGTCTGCCGGTCATTACGTCGCTGCACTCATTGGACGAGGAGGCGCTGGTGAGAATTTTGCTGGAGCCCAAAAATTCGATGATCAAGCAGTATCAGCGTCTGTTTGAGCTTGATAATATCGCGCTGGAATTTGAGCCCGACGCCTACCGAGAGATTGCGCATTTTGCTATTGAACGCAAAATCGGCGCCCGCGGACTGCGCGGCATTCTTGAGGGCGTGCTGGCTAAGCTGATGTTTGATGTACCCTCTGACCGCACCATTGAGCGTGTGGTTATCAACAAGGGCTGTATCAATAAAACCGGCGAGCCTGCGATTTACAGGAACCCTGACCGGTTACTGACCGAGGAGCCTATTCAGCCGCTGCTGTCGGCTCCCAAAAAACCAAGAGCGCGCAGTGCCGGAACAGCCTCCTAACGAGGCGCTTACAAACTAAAATGTCATTGAGAGACCCTTCGGAGGAGACCCCGTATGCAACGATGCGACGGCAGTTGGGAATCCAACGAAGGGCCTTTTTGTAATTTATAACACTTGAAATATTCACGAGTTATTTAGTATAATATCTTAACAGCTAAGTGGGCTGTTAAAAGTTTAAACAAGAAATTAAGGAGGTGCCCACTTTGAAAGAGAAAAAAACCGTGATACAAAACCAGACCATGCCAGCCATTGCACTGCGCGGATTGGTACTTTTTCCGAAGATGGTGCTTCATTTTGATATTGGCAGAGAAAAGTCTATCCTGGCGTTAAACCATGCAATGGAAAACGACCGAAGAATTTTTCTCACCGCCCAGAGTGATGTGCAGGATGACAACCCCGGCCCTAAAGATTTGTATGAGGTCGGCGTAGTAGCACAGGTGCAGCAGGTCATCCGTGTACAGGGTAGCGGGCTGCGCGTGATGGCCGAGGGGTTATACCGCGCCAAGATGGTGCGCGTCCGTCAGGAAGACCCTTATTTTGTCGCCGATATCCGGGCATTTCCGACGCGGCGGTTGTCGGCTGCTTCACAAGATATGGCCAGTGCGCTGATCCGCACCGTTAAAAATTTGTTTCAGGAGTATTGCGAACTTTCGCCCAAGATGCCCAAGGAACTGGTGCTCGGCGTCATGATGTCGGAAGACCCTGCGCTGCTCTCGGAGTATATCGCGGGCAATGTGCCGCTGCCTGTGGAAGAAAAGCAGGAGATCTTAGAGCAGTCGAACCTCTTGCGCCGTCTGGAGATTTTGGCCGAAATATTTGAAAATGAAAACGAAATTCTTCGACTGGAAGCCGGCATTTACGAAAAGGTGAAAAGCCGGGTAGACCGCAACCAGAAGGATTATTACCTGCGCGAGCAGATGAAGGCCATCGCCGAGGAACTGGGCGAGGACGATTCGCCCGAGAATGAAATTAATGCCTACCTTGACAAGATAAGTGCGCTTGCGCTTGCTGACGAAGTGCGCGAAAAGCTGATAAAAGAGGCCAATAGGCTCGGCAAGATGCCTGGCAGCTCACAGGAGGCGGCGGTGATACGCGGCTACCTCGACACCTGTCTGGAACTTCCGTGGAATACCTTAAAGCCAATCAAGGACGATATCACGCATGCCAAAAAGATTCTTGACCACGACCATTATGGCATGGAAAAAATAAAGGACAGAGTGCTGGAATCCATTGCGGTACGGGCGCTGGCTCCGAATATCAAGGGTCAGATTCTCTGCCTTGTTGGTCCACCCGGCGTGGGTAAAACCTCGATTGCAAAGTCGATTGCCAGGGCAACGGGACGCGACTATGTGCGAATCTCACTCGGCGGTGTCAAGGATGAGTCGGACATACGCGGCCACCGTAAGACCTACATAGGCTCAATGCCAGGACGCATTATTGACGCGATGCGCCGCGCGGGCAGCCGCAACACGCTGATGCTGCTTGATGAGGTCGACAAGCTTGGTGGTGACTATAAGGGCGACCCGTCGTCTGCGCTGCTTGAGGTGCTAGATTCTGAGCAGAACCACGCATTTCGCGACCATTTCATCGAACTGCCATTTGATCTTTCGGACGTCATGTTTGTTGCAACCGCAAACAGTGCTGACATGATACCCGCCCCGCTTTATGACCGTATGGAGGTCATAGAGCTTTCAAGTTATACGCGCGAAGAAAAATTCCATATTTCCAGAGACTATCTGATTCCCAAACAGCGTGAGCGCCATGGTTTGACCGGACGACAGGCCAGAATCACCGACGAAGCGCTGTATACCATTATAGACAGCTATACCCGCGAATCAGGCGTGAGACGTCTGGAACGCAGCTGCGCTTCGGTGTTTAGAAAGTGTGCCAAGCGTATCGTCGCAAAGGAAGCCAAGCAGATCACCGTCACGCCTGCCAATCTTGGCGATCTTCTAGGCCCAAAGAAGTACTATCCTGACGCCCTTGCCAGCCGGGACGAAGTCGGCGTGGTCAACGGTTTAGCGTGGACCTCGGTCGGCGGCGAGATGTTGCAGGTTGAAGTTGCTATTCTCGACGGCAACGGCAAGTTGGAACTTACCGGCAAGCTCGGTGACGTCATGAAGGAATCGGCTCAGGCGGCAGTAAGCTACTTGCGCGCTCACGCTGACACCTACGGAATCAGCCGTACGTTTTATAAGGATAAGGATATTCACATCCATGTGCCGGAGGGTGCGGTGCCCAAGGACGGACCCTCGGCGGGTATTACTATCTGCACGGCCCTGCTTTCGGCGCTGGCAGATATTCCCGTTAAGTTTGACGTCGCCATGACCGGCGAGATCACGCTGCGTGGTCGGGTTCTGCCAATTGGCGGCTTGCGTGAAAAGACGATGGCGGCGCTGCGTAACAACATTAAGACTGTTATCATTCCGGCCGATAATGAGCAGGATATCGCTGAACTGGACAGTGCGGTCAAAAAGGCCATCCGCTTTGTACCGGCGCGCAGCATCGGCGACGTGTTGCCGGTGGCGCTGTCGGCCATGCCGACGCCCGCCCCTTCTCTGGAAGAAGAATATGCAGTGAATCTGCTGACCGACGTCAAGAGTGCACCACGTCATCCCGTTACCTGCTAATAAAATAATGTAAGACAAGGAGCTCGTCCCGCATGAATTATAACAAAGTCATTTTCGAACGCTCTTTCGGGCTATCTTCGCAGTTGAGTGTCTGCGATTGCCCCGAATTCGTGTTTGCGGGGCGCTCCAACGCCGGAAAGTCCTCGCTGCTCAACAAGCTCTTTAATCGCAAGGCGCTCGCCCGCGTGAGCGCGATGCCGGGCAAAACGGCTACCATCAACTTTTATCGCTTGGATAACATACGTTTTGTCGATTTGCCCGGTTATGGCTATGCAAAAGTTGCAAAAGGTGAGCGGCGACGCTGGGATGAGCTAATCAATGGCTATTTTGAGCAGAATCGCGACATAGCGTTAGCGTTTTTGCTGGTTGATATGCGCCATGCGCCCTCGGAAGACGACATGACGATGACCAATTATCTCATCGAGAGTGAAACGCCTTTTATCGTGTTGCTGACTAAATCGGACAAGCTGACCAAAGCCAAGCGCGAAGAACGCCTACAGGCCTTTTTAACTGAGCTTCCAAGCGGCGAGGATATGACCATACTGCCTGTTTCTTCTGAGACGGGTGAGGGGATAGAGGCTTTGCGCGATATCATTGCCGATATTGCCGCCGAGGCTGTTTCAGAAGAAGCCGGCCCTATTGACGGGCGGGAATAGTCCAACTTTTGGAGCTCTTCTGCGTTTTGCAGTGGAATATATTCTAATTCATGACATGGAGGAATGACAATGTTTGTATCTGAATGCCTGGACGTAAATGAAGCGGGGCATCTGACTATCGGGTCGGCGGACACGGTAGAACTTGCGCGTACCTTTGGTACGCCGCTTTACGTATATGACGAGGCCACTGTGCGCGGGGCATTGCGCCAGTATAACGATTCAATCAAGAAATATTACGACGGCAAGGGCATCGTGGCCTATGCCAGCAAGGCATTTGCGTGCAAAGAGATGTACCGCATCGCTAACGATGAGGGTTGCGGCATCGACGTTGTTTCTCCCGGCGAGCTTTACACCGCGCTGAGCGCTGGTTTTCCCGCCGATAAGATTTTTTATCACGGCAACAACAAGACCGTCGAAGAGCTGGTCTATGCGGTTGAGAGTAATGTCGCACGCATTGTGGTCGACAATCTGACCGAGCTTGAGCGCCTTTCTGAAATTGCAATTTCTCAGGGCAAGGTAATGCCGATCTCTATTCGTGTCAAGCCAGGCATTGATGCGCATACCCACGATTTCGTCCGCACCGGTCAGATTGATTCCAAGTTCGGCTTTGCGCTGGAAACCGGCGAGGCACTTGAGGCGGTGCGCTATATCCTGCAGCATAAGGGCGTTGTCCTAAAGGGTCTGCATTGCCATATCGGCTCTCAGATTTTTGATATCGCCCCCTTTGAACTAGCGGCTGAGGTTATGATTAGCTTCATGGCTCAGATCAAAAGCCAGACTGGGCTCATTATAACCGAACTGAATTTAGGCGGCGGCTTTGGTATCAAATACGTGCCTGAGAATGACCCCGTACCCTATATGGATTACATGGAGAAGGTTTCTAAAACCGTGCACAACGCCTGTTCGGAGAAGGGTGTGGATATTCCTTTCATTGCCATTGAGCCTGGGCGCTCGGTTGTTGGTCCGGCCTGCGTTACGCTTTACACGGTGGGCGGCGTCAAGCATATTCCCAATATTCGTACTTATGTTTCGGTGGACGGCGGAATGACAGATAACCCCCGTTACATTCTTTACGGATCTAAATATGACGTGGTACTGGCTAATCGCGCTGCCGACCCTAAAGACAGTGTCGTGACCATTGCCGGGCGTTGCTGCGAGAGCGGCGACCTTGTCGGCGAGGGCATGCCGATTCAGACCCCCAAGGTCGGCGATATTATTGCAGTGTTGGCAACTGGTGCCTATAACTATTCGATGGCCTCCAACTACAATCGTGTGCCCAGAGCCGCTGCTGTGATGGTTCGCAACGGCGAAGCCCGTGAGATTATCCGGCGAGAAAGCTTTGAGGATTTAGTCAAAAACGATCTTTAATGATGTTTATTTTGGCTGAA